>WBUV01000033.1 GCA_008933525.1 Bacteroidales bacterium
GTAGCGGGGTCAGACGGCACATCGCCCTACCATTATAGCCTGAACGGTGGAGTGTACCAGGCCAGCGGCACCTTCGGCACATTAACGGCCGGTCCCTACACGGTGACCGTCCGCGATGCGAACCTCTGTACATTCAACGTGCCAGTAACCATAACACAGCCTGCGGCTATAGGATTAGCTTCATTAACTGCAAATTCGATAACTGGGTGTTTTGGCGACACTAATGGTTCAATTCTTATTGAGGCAAATGGAGGTACTCCAAACTATTCGTACACTCTATTCTTAGGATCAATTCAGATAGGAGTTCCACAAACTCCAGTTTTCCCTGCGGGTGCAAATTTTACAGGATTATCCGTGGGCACATATTCAGTAAGTATTACTGATGCTAATTCTTGCCCTACTTATACTGAGAGCAATATTGTTTTGTCAGAACCGCCTCAATTGGTAATCAATGATGTTACCACCGTTGATATAGTATGCCATGGAGAATCTACGGGTTCTATAACAATAGATGCTTCGGGAGGTACTCCAGCATTAACCTATTCTATAACAGGTGAGTTTGGAGCATATGTTGCATCCAATACATTTACTGGTCTTCCATCTGGCGATTATGATGTTTGGGTTAAAGATGCAAACGGATGTACAGCAGCATGGGGAAATGTATACATTGGTGAACCCGAGGCAATAAGTGTTAGTGTGAGTTTTAAAGTTATTAATACCTGTTATGGCGATAATACAGGCGAGATTACTATTACACCATATCCAGGAGGCATATCTGATTATGATTATACCTTAATTCAGTTTCCAACCCCTGCCGACTGGGGAAGTAACAATCAGTTTCTAGGGTTGGCCGCTGGGAATTATTATCCACAGGTACGCCAAAAATCATCGGGTTGTATTGCAAAGGCAGTAACCTCTCCAATTGTAATAACTCAACCTTCGCAAATAAATTTCAATCTTATTGTAGTTTCTAATGTTACAGTTTGTTCCGATAATACAAATGGAATTATAAGAGTTCAGGACGTTACAGGAGGTACTGGACCTTGGCAAACGTCTTTGGATCAAGTTACATGGTTTTCAACTCCTAGAAACTTTACAAATTTAGGAGTAGGTAACCATACTATATATGTTAGAGATTCGAAGGGGTGTGTAGCACAAAAAACTGAAACATTAACAGGACCACCGCCAATTGTAATTAATCCTCCAACAGTAAACAATGCAACCTGTTTTGGTGCATCTGATGGAACATTATCTTATACTGCTTCTGGCGGTACAGGAGCACTGGAGTACTCTATTGATGGAACAGTCTATCAAGCGACAGGTGATTTTACGGGACTTTCTGCAAATACATATACAATTTATGTTCGTGATGCTAATGGCTGTATTGAAACTCAAACCGTAGATGTTGGTCAGCCTGCTGCCTTATATTTTACTACACAAACTGCTACAAATATTACCTGCAATGGCTTAAGCGATGGACAAATTACATTGGTTGCTGCTGGTGGAAGCGGATCCTACTTATATAGTATAACAGGAGGGGCTCCCTTTGGTAATGCAACAGGAGTATTTACTGGGTTATCCGCCGGCTCTTCTTATGTTGCCGCAGTTCAAGATGGAAGTGGCTGTTCTACACTTGGAAATACTTTAACTATTATAGAACCAGCATTGTTAACTATAAATACTGAAGTATCAACTGATATTGTTTGTTTTGGTGATAATAATGGATCCATCGATGTTAAAGCGGTTGGGGGAACTAATCCATTAACATACAGTTTAATTGATGCTGGTTTGAATATTGTGGCAACTAATGGCACAGGTACTTTTACGGGACTTTCTGCAGGAGTTTATACTGTTGATATTGATGATGCAAATGGTTGCGGACCAATTACTGCAGGACCATACACTATTGCAGAGCCAACACAATTAACCTTCTCATATACTAAAGTAGATTTGACCTGCTTTGGAGTTCCAACAGGAGAAATAGATGTTGATGCTACAGGAGGAACAATTCCATACCAGTATTCGTTTGACGGTGGATTAACTTTTGTTGGAAGCGATGTTCAGACAGGACTTCCCGGAGGAAACCATACCGTTATTGTTCGCGATGCAAACCTTTGTGAAACTTCTCAAATAATTAATATTATTGAGCCTACAGAGTTATCAATAAGTTTGGCATCAACAAACATTACTTGTAATGGGTTAACAGATGGTCAGATAACTGCAACTGCAACTGGTGGCACAACTACCATTCCTTATCAATACAGAATTGATGGTGGAGCATGGCAAGCATCTGGTACTTTTAGTGGCTTATTGGCAGGATCTTATTTGGTTGAGGTGCAGGATGCTAATGGTTGTATTGATGGTGATAATATAACTATAACTGAACCATCTGTAATAACCATTGATGCTATTACTCCGGTTAATGCAACATGTACAACATTAGGAAGTATTACAGTATTAGCAAGTGGAGGAACTGGTACTTTGACATACACCCTTAATCCTGGGGCTATTGTTAATACTACTGGCATATTCAATGATTTGGTAACGGGAGATTATACAGTAGATGTTACTGATGCCAATGGTTGTGGACCAATCTCTTCAGGAACTATTTCGCTTGTATCTCCGCCTGCTATTATAATTGATAATATTGTGGTAACAAATGTTTCTGGTTGTTATGGCGATTCTAATGGAAGTGTTGAAATTCAAGCATCAGGAGGGACTGCACCATTAAGTTATTCTATCGATAATGGAGCAACATTCCAACTATCAAATTTATTTGCCGGACTACCAGCAGGTACTTATGAAATAGTTGTTAATGATATAAATAATTGTCCCCAAACTGCAACACGGACAATAACAGAGCCTGCAGAACTCATTATTACAGGTTTCACTGTGAATCAGGAGACTTCCGCAGGAGCCGCCGATGGTTCAATAACCGTTACAGCAACAGGAGGGACAGGTGTTATTACTTACACGCTTCAACCTAATGCAATCTCAAATACAACAGGTATTTTCACAGGATTAGGCGCTGGAACTTACCAAGTGGTTGCGACTGACGAGAACCTATGTACCAAACAAACGCCTGACATGGTAATTAGTGGTGTTACAATTACCGTTACTCCAACTATGGTAACATGTAATGGGTTGAGCGATGGTGAGATTCTTGTTACTATTGTAGGGGGATTCCCTCCATTCAACGTTGTTTGTACAAGACTTTCTGATTCACAATCGTTCCCTGTTAATGATTTAGGAGGAGGACAGTACTTGTTCGAAAATTTAACTGCCGATGAATATCTAATTTCTATAACTGATGCAGTTCCAACTGCTTTCCCTGGTCGACAGGTTACTATAACTCAACCCGATGCGATTGTTGCAACCTATGTGTCGCATACAAATCCATCGTGTAATGGATTAGTTGATGGAACAGTTGAGTTTAATATTACAGGAGGTACTGCACCATATACTATAACTTGGCTAGGTGGCTCTTCTGTTGGAAACATTGCAACCGGTGTTGGAGCAGGAACATTTGTATTTACAATTACCGATGCTAATGGTTGCGAGGTAACAGTAAATGATGTACCTGAGATTGTTGAACCCGCAGGAATTCAGATAATTGAGTTAACTCAGTTCGATCCTACATGTAATGGTCAAGCAATAGGTTTAATTAACGTAACCGCAACGGGAGGATTTGGAACACTAACCTACACTTTATCTGGTTCTGCAAATATTTCCAACGAAACAGGCGTTTTCGAAAATCTTTTTGCCGGTGTTTATGATTTAAGCATTACTGATGCTAATGGTTGCGTTGGTAACTTTGATCCACCAGTAAGAATAACTTTAACAGAGCCGACTGCAATTCAGATTACAGGGCTCACACCAACTGAACCATTAACTTGTCCAAATGTGCCCGAAGGCTTTATTCGTATTCAGGTAGATGGCGGTCAACCCGATTATTCTTTCCTTTGGTCCAATGGCCAAACTACAGTTGATTTAGAAAATGTAGTTGTTGGCGACTACACTGTTTATGTAACGGATGCACTTAATTGTCAGGTATCAAAAACCTTTACTGTGGATGGGCCTCCTATGTTAGAGTTGACAACTTTAATTACTCAGGCTCAGTGTAGAATAAAACCAACCGGGGACGATGGAA
This sequence comes from Bacteroidales bacterium, assembly GCA_008933525.1. Classification (GTDB taxonomy): domain Bacteria; phylum Bacteroidota; class Bacteroidia; order Bacteroidales; family Tenuifilaceae; genus SB25. The sequence goes on from WBUV01000033.1 coordinate 4,151, forward strand.
GAATTGAGATTACCGACAAAGTTGGAGGTACAGGTAGTTTTACAGATTTGACTTATCAATGGAATGATAGATTTTCTACAACAGGTCCAATAATAGGTAATATTTCTGGAGGTACATATACTGTCACAATCACTGACCTAAACTCATGTGTTTATACTTTCGATTATGAGGTACCAATCAATCCTCGTTTTGATTATCATGCGTTTGCCGGTAACGATACTACAGTATGTTATGATAATCCAGTTGTATTATATGGTAAGGTAAATGGAGGAGATGCAGACTTGAACTTCACCTACGAATGGTTTGAAATTCCAAATACAGCTGGTGAACCAATATTCCGCGGTTCTGATTTCAGCATTCAGTTAACTTCTCCAAAATCATACCTACTTAGAGTTACTGATGATGACTTAGGCTGTCTCGATACGACAAGCATCGAACTTCAGGTTTACCCAAACATTGGACTAGAAGTTCCGCAGTACATCTCAGCAGTACAAGATACAATAATATCAGTACTAATGGGAAAAGAGTTCAACATGGATGTAATAACCCAGAGTGTTGATTTTGAAACAACCTTTGAGTGGAAGCCGGGAGTTATGTTTATCCCGTCGAACAGTTGGAACTCTTCGTTAATTTTCAATAACGAGATTAAAGATCAGATTCCTGCTGAACGATTTGTAACCCTACAAGATCCAGTAACCAAACGTAGAACAGAATATATTCTTGTAGATGTTATTGCCACTACCGAAAAAGGATGTATCGACTCAATTAGGCTTTATACCAAGATTGTTGAGGATCTCTCATTTGGGAATGTCTTCTCTCCCAATGGCGATGGAATTAATGATATTTGGAGAGTGCCAAAGAGCTATTTATTCCCCGATCTTGAGATTGAGGTGTTCAATAGATGGGGTTCGCTAGTATGGTCTGCAAAGGGCGATGATGCAGCCAAGGGATGGAATGGTAGAACTAATAACGGACAGGAGTTACCTATTGGTACTTACTATTACATCATTAAGTACAATGTAAACGCTCAGGGTTCGAATTGGAAACCAATAACTGGCTCAGTAACAATTGTTAAGTAAATTTGTGTACCTGATAATTTAGGTTATGATAAGAAAAATTGCACAAAGAGGACTACCTTACGTACTATCAATAGTACTTGGGTTTTCAGTTGCACAACAAGTTTTTTCGCAACAGATTCCTCATTATACACAGTACATGTTCAATACCTTTTTAACTAACCCTGCCGTTGCTGGTACATACAAATACTATCAGATGCGATTGAATAATCGCTATCAGTGGGTTGGCATAAATGATGCTCCCTATACTGTAAGTATGAGTTTTTACGGGCCGCTTGAGAAAAAGGACATGGGCTGGGGTGTTAATATAGGTAACGATGCTACTGGACCTACTAGTCGGACTAATATTATGGGAACATATGCTTATAATATGCAGGTTGGTAGTTCTGGCTTAAGGGTGTCGGGCGGTTTGGCTTTTGGCATGATGATGTACCGCCTCGACGGCTCAAAACTTACTCTGGGAGAGGAGTACGACCCTCAGTATGATCCTGCAATACTTCAATCAACCAAATCAATATTTACTCCTGATGCTTCGGTGGGTTTTTATTTGTGGAATAACTCATTTAACGTAGGTTTATCTATACAGCAATTATTCGGTCAGCGATTAAAGTTCTATCCCGAGCCAATTGAGGATAGTCGACTTAAACAGCACTATATGTTGAGTGGGGGGTATTGGGTTAACCTAAATCGTTATGTTGAGTTTGAAACCGCACTTTTGCTAAAATACATGATTACAAGCCCAATGCAGGTTGAGTGGAACGGAAAAATGACTTATCGTCAAAAAATGTATCAGGCGTGGGGAGGTTTATCGTTCCGGTGGAAGGATGGTGTATCTGTTTTAATTGGTGCTACTCTTAAAAGTAAGTACATGATAGGTTACTCTTTCGACTGGAGCCTTTTGGGTATTAGTAAGTACAATTCAGGTACTCACGAAATTATGGTAGGATATATGTTCGACAAGATTAAGTAAGGTTTTTTATAGCTTTTTTTAAACCGGGAACTTTTTTCCCGGTTTTCTTTTTGCTTAAATTTCATGTAGATTTGCAATGTTTGCATAAAAGTAGATGATTAGGAATTAATGCTAACATCAACTCAAACTAAATACCCATGCAAGGCAGTATGCAACATTGAGCGCATTTTTTGAGTTCGTTAGAGCCAAAACAAGTGAATTTGCCTACGGCGAGCCCTTCGGGGTTAATTTGAGAGTTAGTAAATGTTAAATGGATATTCAGAACTTTTTGGTAATTAATAATATTAAAATTTTGTACGGATGAAAAGCCCAATCAAATTTTATCTTCTTATCACTTTTGGATTTTTAATCCTGTTTGCGTGTAATAGTGGCGATATTATCCCACAAAAAGATATGGTTAAAATATTGAAGAAGATTTATTTAACCGATGGTGTAGTTAATATCTCAAATAGCCAGGAGTTTTTCGATAAAGACACAATTCAATACTACGAACCTATTTTAAGTCAGTACGGTTATACTACTGCCCAATTCGATAGTTCTATAAAGTATTACACTCGTAATACTGAGGAATTCGATCAAATTTTCGACAGGGTGATTCTTGAACTATCTAGGCTTGAGGAAAAAATCAAGGAGGATCAATCTGGTGTGGATTCTCTTGAAACCGGTGCCTATGCAGTTGACACCTCGTTGAACTTATGGCCCCACAAAACATACTGGGATATGGCTTTGGATCATCATTCAAACCCGTCGCTTGGATTTGATATCCCTGTTAAAAAATATGGGATTTATACCATTTCATTTGATGTTCAAATCTTTCCTGATGATGAGTCAGAGGATACTAGAATGTATATTTTCTTTTATTACGACGATAAAACACCAACAGGCAATTTATCAAAGGAAATTTACCATACTTATGTAAAAGATGGAAGCGTTCAATCTTTGAGTTTTAATCTTGAGTTGGATAATCCAACGGTTACCCACATAAGTGGTTGGTTGTACGATCATGGTGGAGAACGAAAAGATTTAAAAAGACACGCAGTTTTCAGTAAGTTGTATGTTAGCTATAAGCCCGCAGAAAAGGACTCTATTTCTACCCAGCCAGATACTATTAGCTTTAGAGAAAAAAAGAAAAAGCTTTTAAAAAGAGTTGAGTTTGATAACAACTCTATAAAAAAATAGTATGCGCCGTTTCTCCGCTAACTATATATTTCCTGTAAGCAATCCTCCAATAAAAAATGGGATTATTGAGGTTGACGATGAGGGAAAAATAGTTAGTATAATTAATCCGGGGAGAAGTTTCAAAGAAATTCACAGTACCGAGTTTCATAATGGGATAATAATCCCAGGGTTTGTTAATGCCCATTGTCATTTAGAATTATCGCACCTCTTAGGGAAAATTCCCGAAAAGAAGGGTATTGCCAATTTTATTAAAGCTGTTACCGAGGAGCGTTTTAAATTTCAAGATTCCACTCAAAAGCCAATAGCTAATGCAATAAAAGAGTTGGAGTTAACAGGTACTGTTGCGGTTGGTGATATTTGCAACACAGCCGACACCTTAGATTTAAAAGTAAAATCAGAACTACATTTCCATAACTTTATAGAGGTCTTTGGAATAAATCAGAACAACTCCGATAAAGTATTTGAGTTGGCTAACACAATTAAAGCTAGGTTTTTAGAAAACTATCCTGGATCAACATCAATAACTCCACACTCAACTTACTCATTATCTAAAAATCTTTGGAATAGGGTTAGCACAGAAATAAATGATTCCAAAATGCCCGTTAGTATTCACTTTGCCGAAAGTTTGCCGGAATACGAGTTTTTGAAAACGGGATCAGGGCCAATTTTTGACCGATATAAATTTCTTAATATTCCATTCGAAACTCCTTCTGGATTATCGCCATTAGATGTTGTTTTTAATAATGTTGATTCCAACAATGATGTTTTACTTATTCATAATACTTTCGCCTCAATTGATGAACTTTTACAGATAAAAGGCCATTACCGTAAGGTAACGTTTGTTACTTGTCCGGAATCTAATATTTACATAGAGAATAGTTTGCCTGTCCTAGCCGAAATGCATAAAGCCGGATTAAGAATAGCAATTGGTACGGATAGTTTGGCAAGTGCATCAACCTTGTCGATGCTTCACCATATCATCCTCTTACTTGATAATTTTAAGGAAATTTCCTTTGTCGATATACTAAAATGGGCAACACTTAATGGGGCCGAAGCGCTTAACATTGAAAGTAGATTTGGAACACTTGAAGTTGGTAAAAATCCTGGATTGAATTTAATAACCGACTTTGACTTTAACTCAATGAAGCCCACCCTTAAAAGCCGAGTTAAACGTTTAGTTTAGTAAAAACATTTTTGGAGTATTGTTGTTTTTCAATTAATAGCTCTGTGAATAATGGGCTCTCCGTTTTCTATCAAAATATAGGTATCTTTGCATCCATTATTACTTTTTACATTATAGGATATGGCCACTTTTCTTTTCGATAGTATTGTTTTTGGTCCTGTACGATCGCGCAGATTAGGCGTTTCGCTAGGAATTAACCTGCTTCCGACCGATAGCAAAGTTTGTTCTTTTGATTGTATTTACTGTGAGTGTGGATGGACTAAATCGATGGCAAGTGGAAGTCTTCCAAGCCGAGAGGATGTTCGACGAGCACTCGATAAGAAGTTGGCCGAAATGCAATTTAATGGCGACGAACTTGATGTCATAACTTTTGCTGGTAATGGCGAACCAACTTTACATCCTGATTTCGAAGGAATTATTGATGATACCATTAAAATACGAAATCATTACTTCCCAAAAGCACGTATTGCTGTTCTTTCCAATTCTACCATGATCCATCGTACCGAGGTTGTTGATGCGCTTAAGCGAATTGATCAGAACATTCTAAAGCTCGATTCCGCCTTCGATTCCACCATACAGTTGCTTAATCAACCTATGATGAAATTTGATGTAAAAACACTGGTAGAGGGTTTAAAAAGTTTTAACGGTAATTTGATAATACAAACCTTATTTGTCCGTGGGAAAATAAAAGGACAGGTTGTTAATAACACAACTACACAGGAAATTGATGCTTGGATTAAGCTCGTTGCCGAAATAAAACCTAAGGAAGTAATGATATACTCTATTGCCCGCGATACTCCTGTTAACGATTTGGAGAAAATAAGTCTTGAGGAGCTTCAGAGTATTGCAAAAAAAATAGAGCTACTAGGTATTCCCGTTCAAGTTTCATCGTAATTGATGTCTAGCAGTCAACTCAATATTCTGATTTGCCCGTTGGGATGGGGACTTGGTCATGCCAGCAGGGGTATTCCGATTATTGAGATGTTGCTGCGCAAGGGACACAGGGTTATTATGGCTGGAGACAAACTTCAACTTGAGCTTATAAAGCAACGATTCCCGAGTATAGACACGATTCCTTTTCCGTCGTTAAAGGTTGTATTTACTAGAAAATCAAATCAGCTTTTACCATTGCTTTGGATAGCCTTACGTCTTCCTTTTTTCAACCTTTGGGAGCATTTTAAGCTAAAAACGCTATTAAACCAGTATAAAGTAGATGTTGTAATTTCCGATAACCGTTATGGTTTGTGGAATAAATCTGTTAAAACTGTAATAATTACCCATCAACTAACTATTATTCCTCCTTTCCCTTTCAAATGGGCAATGCCTATAACAAGGATTATTACCAAAAAATGGTTATCGAGATTTAACCAAGTTTGGATTCCCGATTTTAGTGGAGATAATTCTATTGCAGGAATTTTATCGGAACCAAATGGGTTGGGTAACTTGCACTATATAGGATTACTCTCGCGATTTAGTAATATCGGTATTGATAGCCAATTCAACGGTTTCGAGATGGTAGTTGTTGCATCAGGACCCGACCCTCATCGTCAAATATTTATTGATATATCTGCCAAGCTTGCTCATAAGTGGAAGTTGAATTGCCTGATAATTGAAGGTAATCCATTTAACGGAATAATTCCCAGAAATATTGATGGCGTCTGGTATGTAGGTCATTTACCCGACTTGCAGTTTGCTTTAGCTGTTAAAAACAGTAAATACCTTATAGTTCGTGGAGGTTATAGCACTGTAATGGATTTGCTCACTTTAGGTGTAAGCGGATTAATAGTTCCAACTCCGGGTCAAACGGAACAGGAATATTTAGCCGAATATCTTTCCGAAAAAGGATACTTTGGATATTCTACTCAAAGTAATTTGTTGAATATAGACATTGCAGATATGCAGTGTTTTCAGATCAATCCAATGTCGGTTGATGATCAGTTGATGGGCGCAATGAAAGAACTAGATTCTTTTAGATAGGCTAAAGCGAGTAAACGTTTCCATAACATTCTGAACATAAGTTTTGGAAACAGGCAGTGCAATTGCCGATGGAACATCCAGTTCTAGGTTTAGTTCATCCTTATCTTTACGGAGTATTTTAACTTTATCGAAGTTTACCATGTAGGAACGGTGGCACCTTATCACCTCTGTTCCTTTAAATGATTCCTCAAGGCGTTTTATGGTATTGCGTAAGGTAAACCGTGCTGTTTTATCCTTGTCGGTGTAGTAAATATTCACATAATTATCGGCCGATTCGAGGTAGAGCAGGTTCTCCATTTTCACGGAGAATCGGAGTTCACCCTTTTCGTCGTAAAACGGAATCATGTTTTTAGCAGATTCTGTTGGTAGTGCTGAGTCTGTAAGCTTCATCAATTGAAGTTTCTTTTCTCTCCACGAGAAGTATAACCATAGAACTGAGTAGGGAAGGAGTAATACTAATGCAGTATTTTTTGCCGATATCTTAAATAAATCTAAAACAAACCTTTTATCGTGTAAAAAGAACTTCTCAAAGAGTGTATAGAATAAAGCCATAAAAAAAACTTCTGCAAGAACCCACACTAAGTAGTTCCATATGGGCATGGTTTTCCTCTTTGCAACTTTGTACATTATTATTCTGCTCACAACCACTACCAGCACGCCAGTCAGAATAACCAAACTCGAATAAGCAAGAAACTCCCATTCGGTAACCTCAAACCAAGTTTCCGATCCAAAAGGAGCGTAAATATTTATAAAAACTAGAGCAAAGGCTGCAGTTAGGATAATTAGCCTAACAATATTGCCTTTTTCGGTTAAGTATTTAGGTGTAGGGTTTTGTAAGTCAGTCATTGTTATATTTCAGATCTCAAATTTAGTCAAACGGCTTCAAATAATTGTAACTTTTGAAATTCGACAGCATTTTTCGGATACAATTTTCACCCCTGCATTTAAAAAATTACCCCACATATTGAGGTTTAATCCCTTTCTTCAGGGTAGTAACCCTCTAATTTGACTCTATAGGTGTTTGTTTTGTTGATTTGCATCAAAAGCAAAATCATTCGATATGGAATTTACCAAAACCTTTAATGAGTTAAAGAAAATTTTTTCTTTAGAAAGAGATAAAACCGTTATCCCCAATTCAGGAATTGAGATTCAACTAATGAATTTCACAAGTAGTTCGAGTTTAGTGTTACCATCGAATGGTGTAAACGAGCAAACATATTTTCATCAAGCAATTGCCACTAACGATGGTTCCATTGTGGAGAATAAGTCGTTCAGTTATCCAGTTTTTATCCCAACGTCGCAAACACTTCACAGTAAAGCAATTATTTTACTGCATGGGTTAAACGAGCGAAGTTGGTTAAAGTACTTGCCTTGGGCTTACTATTTGGCTGAAAATACTAACCGTCCGGTAATTCTTTTTCCAATTTCATTTCATATGAATCGTAGTCCCGAAAACTGGGCAAATCCCCGGGCAATGATGCCACTTCTGGCTAATAGGCAGAAGATGGAAACTCTGGATATGTCTACATTTGCCAACGTGGCACTTAGCCAACGATTGAGCGACGATCCTCTTCGTTTTTTCGCATCGGGGAAGCAAAGTGCCGAAGATTTGATTTATTTACTCGATACTATAAAGCAAGGAAATTACCCATTGCTGGCGAAAGAATCGCAGATCGATTTTTTCTCATACTCCATTGGCGCTTTCTTGTCGCAAATTTTATTCCTTGCAAATCCAAAGGGTTTGCTCTGCAACTCGAGGTTATTTATGTTCTGTGGCGGAGCCCATTTTAGCGAGATGTTTGGTACATCTAGGTTGATAATGGACAGCAAAGCTTATTCCAGTTTGCGGAAGTACTACTTAAACGATTTTTTGGATGAGTTGAAGATTAGAAGCCCTTTTTCAACGTACATTAAAAAAAGTCAACTTGGAGAAGCATTTCTTGGCATGTTATCGCCCGAAACTAATAGAGAATACCGAGAGAATAGGTTGGAAAAACTAAAAAATCAGGTTCGAATAATTTCGTTAAAAAACGATCGTGTAATTCCCTCCACTTATATACAGTCCACTTTTTCATCCCTTAAAAACAAAATAAAAGATATAGTGCATGAGCTCGATTTCCCTTTTGAGTATACACACGAAATTCCATTTCCAATCTACAACAACCCAAACCATCGTCTGGTCGATCAGAGTTTTAAAAGGGTTTTTGAACCTGCCGTCGATTTTCTGAAATAAAAACAGCCCTTTATACTAGGGCTGTTCTTAGATAATTATTGTACGATAATTATTTTAGGCCAATTTTCTTGGCAATTTCATCGGGCAATGCACTCTTATGGATCATTATTGCAATAGTTTTCATTCTAACAAACGGTTCCGACATATAAAGATATCCATTGTGGATGCCATCGGTTCCCCAGCTATTCTTGGTGTAAAAATAAACAGCTCCGTTCTGGTCGGTGGCCAACCCGGTTAAGTGCATTAGGTGGTCGTCCGTTGATGTTAAGTTATCGAAGTTTGCTTGTCTGTTTACTTGATCAACCTTTATTTCGGGGACAGGTGCTGTGAAACTAAATAGTTGAGCTTTACGGTCCTTTTCCGATAATCCGATCCAGCGTTCTTTGTCGCTACCGGTCATCTCCTCAACTCGCTCTTCGGGGAGAACTGCAACACCTTTACTGTAGGCAAAGCTTTTTTCGCTCACATCGCCATCCCAACAAACAGAATAGCCATTCATAATGGCGTTCTTCATAACCTTAATTAAATCTTCCAGAGGAATATTGTAATATGAACGGTGAGCCCAGTTGTCGGGGATCTCTAATGTAAACTGAGAGTAAAAAGGATGATGGTTGAACGAAGTAATTTCAATATAATCGTTAGGGTTAAAACCAATGTTTGCTAATGGCGAAGCTTTAACATCTGGAACGTTTCCTAGATATGCATCAAGAATAGAATTGTATGCTGGTAACCAAGCAGTAGTTAGTTTTCGGTTAGGGTTTTCAACCACAGCCTTCACGAAAGCTTTTAGAACGGCTTCTAGCTCGGCATGAGCATGCGATTCGCTACCATAGTTTAGTCCAGGATACTCTTTTTCGGTAAGCATTCCATGCGTTCGAATAACATCAAAAACATCGTGAGCTTGTCCGCCCTGTCCAAAATTATTGTTTCCATGGTACCGTACATAGTTAATGGCCTTGCTGTTGTATGCCTGGCGTACAAAAAACATTTCGGAGATATCGAATAGGGGTTTACCCATGCGTAAAAGTTCTGTTTCGATATATGAAGTTGTTGCAAAACTCCAGCAGGTACCTGTTCTTTGTTGATTTTTTACAGGCGAAGAGTTAACTTCTTTTACCATTTTAAACTGAAAACCTTGTTCCTGTGCATTTATGCTTGCGTTTGCTACAAGTAAAATCACAATTAGTAATGAGACAATTTTATTCATATCGGAAATGTTTGGTTAACTAAGTAAATTTAAAAAATTAATTGACACACAGTCTATTTG
>WBUV01000034.1 GCA_008933525.1 Bacteroidales bacterium
GTTGTATATAGGTGTTGACTTGTCGCCGTCAAACTTCATTTGTATTAAAACCAAGAACGACCGGTTTATGTCGTTACGAACATTTTCGAACTCTTTTGCAGTGATAAATTCAAAGGGGGTTATTTTCCAAGATCTTTCCACGGCATCTCGGATTTCAACGTTATAACCCGACATGGGATTGTCCTCCAAAACCACATAGGTTTTGGTTCCGAGGAATGTCTTTACATCTTCTGGTCTAACCAGATTTCTTTGTGCAAAAGCGCTATAAGTTCCGCTAATAATCAGAAGTAGGGCGATTACTTTTTTCATTGTTTTATTTTTTTGTTAGACGTTTTTTCGCATTACAATAATTACAAATTTACATTTGTTTTGTTAAAAATGGAATCGAAAATAAATTGAATTCTACTCATTAAGTTTTGAGTTTCCATTTCAATAAATCATGTCGATATTTTGTTATAAATGTTGGATCGGACAGGTAATGCTGTAAAGCATTTTTTATATCTTTGCTAGCATTGGTGGAATATCTATTTGTTTTAACGAATTGAAATTCTTGTGTATAGGTTCTTTTGTGTACCCTCGGATGGAGATTAAATTAAATTTTTTGGATGATGACAAAGGATAAAATTGTCGATGCAAAGGAGATTAAGAAGGCTGTTAATCTGGGGCCAATTATAGGCGATGGTTTTGCCCATTTGCTAATGTGGGTGCTTAGGTTCAATAAAATCAATGAGAAGTATTCAAAGATTTCAGATAAAAAGGGGTTAGACTTTTTAACCGCTGCGCTGGACTCAATTGAACTTAAGTTCGATGTTAATCCAGAGGAATTGAAAAGGCTACCTAAATCTGGTCCGTTTATTACCGTGTCGAACCACCCGTTTGGTGGTGCCGATGGTATGATTTTACTAAAGATTTTGCTAGAGCAAAAAAGGGAAGACACTAAACTTTTAGGGAATTTTCTCCTAAAAAGAATTCCTCCTGTTAGTGATTATGTGCTGGCTGTTGATCCATTTGAGGGTGGTGCAATGCGCAGTTCCAATGTTACGGGGCTTAAACAAGCATTTAATCATTTGAAGGATGGCGGAGCGTTAGGCTTATTCCCTGCCGGAGAGGTTTCTACCTATTACGATAATGTCGACGAATCCGGTGTGGTTGATAAGCATTGGCAACCATCTATGATTAAGTTCATAAAAAAAGCCGAAGTGCCAGTTGTTCCAATATATTTTCAGGGAGAGAATAGTAGATTATTCCATCTTTTAGGATTGATTCATCCTTTGCTTCGTACTGTTAAAATTCCTTCCGAATTACTTAATAAACGTAATCAAACAATTCGTGTTCGGATTGGTTATCCTATTAGTGTAGAGGAACAAAAATCGTACTGCGATATTGAGCGATACGGCCGTTTCCTTAGGCTTAAAACATATGCTCTTGGTTCATCCATTGAAGTGGATAAGTTTTTCAACTATAAGCTCAAATCGGAGCCAGAGCCCGAGCAGGTTATTCCTCCAGTGGCGCCAAACTTAGTGGAGGAGGAAGTGAGTGTTTTAATGGAGAAATACTTGCTGTTTAAGAGCAAGAATTATGCTGTTATCTGCTCTCCATCTTCCGAAATGCCAAACCTAATGACCGAGATTGGTCGATTGCGCGAGATCACTTTCCGTGATGTAGGCGAGGGAACCAATCGTAAAATAGATTTGGATGAGTTTGACCTTTACTATTGGCAACTCTTTATTTGGGACGAGGACGAGAAACGAATTGTAGGTGCATACCGTGCTGGAAAAGGGAAAGAGATAATTGATAGGTATGGAATAGAAGGATTCTACATTCAAACCCTTTTCAAGATTGATAAGAATTTTGCACCAGTTCTAGAGCAATGTATCGAGTTAGGCCGGTCCTTTATAGTTCCGGATTACCAGCGAAAGCCTCTTCCGCTATTCTTGCTTTGGAAAGGAATTCTATATTTCTTGATTAAAAACCCAGAGTACAGGTATTTGATTGGACCAGTGAGTATTTCGAACCGTTTCTCCGATTACTCGAAGGGTGTGATAATCAGTTTTATGAAATCCAACTACTACGATCACGATTTCGCCCGATATATCAGTTCAAGGAATCGATTCAGGATACCTTTAAAGGAGGAAGAGTTCAATATCATTTTCGATAACTCCGACGATTTGGCAAAACTAGATAAGTTTATTCAGGAAGTTGAGCCTTACGATTACCGTATGCCTGTGCTGCTGAAGAAGTATGTGAAATTGAACGGGAAAATTATTGGCTTCAATGTCGACCCCAAATTCAATAATGCTTTGGATGGTTTACTTATTCTCGATTTATTCCAAGTACCTTACGAAACCATAACGTCATTATCAAAGGAAATTAATGATAAATCAATCCTCGAACGGTTTAATATAACCGATTATACGTTTGAGGACCAAGAGGGATAGCATAATTAGGCCAGAGTTAATCTGGCCTTTTTTACATTAAACTTTTCTTCATTAGTTGCATCTTATTTTTGAACCTGAAATAGTAAGATATTATGAATAGATTTTTCCCTTTTATAGCAATTTCATTGCTAGTTATTGCCTGTGGTAATTCTAAGAATACCGATGAGACTCTTTTGAACCGTGCCTTAAAGTTGCACGCCGAAATGGTTACTATTGATACACATACCGATACACCGTTAAACTTTCTTCGTACTGGTTTCGATTTTAGTGGCGAGAGTAATACCGCACGTGGAAGTAGAGTAGATTTGAAAAAGATGGAGGAGGGCAAACTCGATGCTGCATTTTTTGCAGTATTCCTTGGTCAGCGTGAGTGCACTCCCGAAAAATATGCCGAGGTAAACAAAAAGGCTCATGAAATTTTTGATGCCATAAACAAGGTTATTGTTCAGTACCCTAAAAGGGCTGCAATTGCCACTATGCCGAATGATGTTTACAGTTTGAAAAAAGAAGGCAAACGAGCAATTTACATCGGACTCGAGAATGGTTATCCAATAGGTGAGGATATCAATCAGCTTAAAGTTTTTTATGATCTAGGTGCCCGTTATGTTACGCTTTGTCATACCCGAAACAATCAAATTTGCGATTCATCTACCGATCCCAATGGCCCACAGCATAATGGACTGAGTGAGTTTGGCAAACAAGTGGTGGCTGAAATGAATAAAATGGGGATGATGATTGACGTTTCGCATATTTCCGATAAATCGTTTTACGATGTACTTGCGTTATCCAAAGTTCCTGTTTTTGCATCGCATAGCTGTGCTAGGGCTGTTTGCGACAATCCTCGAAATTTAGATGATGATATGTTAAGGGCAATTGCAAAGAATGGTGGGGTTGTTCAGATGTGTATTTTGAGCGATTACGTTAAGAAAACTCCAGAGAGTCCGGAGCGCGATAGCGCTTACAGGGCTTTGCGCAAAAAGTATAATAACTTCCGCGATTTAACTCCAGAACAGGACAAGCAGGCAACCGCCGAATGGTACGAGTTGGAGGAAAAGTACTCTGTAAATCGTGCCACTGTTTCCGATGTTGTGGATCATATCGATCATATGGTTAAGATTATGGGTGTCGATTATGTTGGTATAGGAACCGATTTTGATGGTGGCGGAGGTGTTGAAGGGTGTAAGGATGCATCGCAAATGTATAACATCACCATTGAATTGATGAAACGCGGTTACTCCGATAGTGATATCAAAAAGATTTGGGGTGAGAATTTCCTTCGTGTATTTAACGCTGCAATAAACCACGCTCAGAAAAAAGTGTAACCATTCCTTTGCTGAAACGTAAACTCTGGTCGATAAGTTGCTTTCTGCCCATATTGTTGGTAAAAAGGAACTTATTGACTAACGGTTTGCTTTTTTTTGTTTTTCGGGTGTATATTTGAAGTCGAATTCTGGGACAAATATTTTATTAATTTAAACCTTAAGCTATGGTAATTCGTACTGCGAAATTCGTGGCTAGTTATCCGCGTGTTGAGAAAGCTCCAATTTCCAACAAGCCTGAGTATGCCTTTATTGGTCGCTCAAATGTGGGTAAGTCTTCGCTTATCAATATGCTTACTTGTACTAAAGCTTTAGCAAAGGTTTCTCAAACACCAGGGAAAACTCAATTAATTAACCACTTTCTTATTAACGAGGAGTGGAACTTAGTGGATTTGCCTGGTTATGGTTATGCCAAAGTTTCAAAAAGCGACCGCAAATCATTTTCCGATATTATTACCAATTTTATACTTAAGCGCGAGAACCTTTACCTTTTATTTGTGCTTATTGATTCTCGTCTTGAACCCCAGCCAATTGATGTTGATTTTGTGAATTGGTTAGGAGCGAATCAAATTCCATTCGCATTGGTGTTTACAAAAACCGATAAGGTCTCAAGTGGAACCTTGCAGGCCAATATGGATGCTTTTGCTGCCGAGATGTTAAAAACATGGGAGGAGTTGCCTCAAATGTTTACGAGTTCTGCTGTTACAAGAACAGGTCGCGAGGAAATTTTAAGGTATATTGAAGAAATAAACAAAAATACTAAAATAAACCAGTTGGAAAGTGCTGAGAAGATTTGGTAATTTTTGTAAATTTGCGGGCATTAACAGGAAAAATATCCCAAAATGCACAGCAAACACCAAATAAAGTTCTTCACTGGTCGGAGTTCTCGCTATCTTTCCGAGAAAATTGCTCAGAGTTTCGGAATTCCACTAGGAAAATCGAATATTACAGTATTCAGCGATGGTGAATTTCAACCATCCTATGATGAATCGGTGCGTGGTTGCACCGTTTTTATTATACAGTCAACATTTCCTCCTGTAGACAATCTTTTTGAGCTTCTTTTGATGGTTGATGCTGCACATAGAGCATCGGCATACAAAGTTGTGGCTGTGATGCCTTACTTTGGATGGGCACGTCAGGATAGGAAAGATAAGCCACGCGTGGCTATTGGTGCAAAAATGGTTGCCAATATGTTGCGTGCTGCTGGTGTAGATAGAGTAATGACTATGGATTTGCACGCCGACCAAATTCAGGGATTTTTCGATGTTCCTGTTGACCATTTGTACGCATCATCAATTTTTGTCCCTTATATCAAAAGTCTTAATTTAGATCCTATTGCCATTGCTGCTCCCGATATGGGCGGTGCAAAACGTGCAAACGCATATTCTCGTTTTTTGAACTCATCGTTGGTGGTTTGTCATAAAAGTCGCGAAAAAGCAAATCAAGTAGGCGAGATGACGGTTATTGGAGAGGTTGAGGGCAAACATATTGTTATCCTTGATGATATGGTCGATACCGCTGGTACTCTTACAATGGCTGCCGATTTAATGATGGAAAAGGGCGCTGCCTCAGTACGTGCTTTTGCTACACATGGTGTGCTATCTGGTTCAGCTTACGAAAGAATTCGCGATTCAAAAATTACCGAATTGGTCGTAACTGATACAATTCCTTTAAGAACCGATAAGGATACCTCTAAAATTAAGGTGTTGTCCGTTGCCGACTTGTTTGCTGATGTTATCAATAAAGTTTATAATTATCAGTCAATCAGCGATAAATTTATTATATAATCGTTTTTGTTTCTTAAAATCACTTTGCTATCTTTGCAACCCAAAATTTCCCTCAAAATGGTACGATGGGGGGCTACAGAAAAATGAGGGGTAGCCCTGAGTAATACCGGTGTAATAACATAAAATAACAAAACAATGAAAACAATTGAATTAAGTGCTGCAGTTCGTACAGAAACTGGAAAAACTTTTGCAAAAAACATGCGTA
This sequence comes from Bacteroidales bacterium, assembly GCA_008933525.1. GTDB lineage: Bacteria > Bacteroidota > Bacteroidia > Bacteroidales > Tenuifilaceae > SB25. The sequence continues at coordinate 5,750 of WBUV01000034.1, forward strand.
AATCGGCTTTGATTCCTGCAAACATTTATGGTGGCGATCAAAACCTAATGATTTCTGTTGATGAGAAAGAGTTAATGAAGGCGATTTACACTCCTCATGTTTACATTGTTAACCTTTCTGTTGAAGGTAAGGTTTACAGCACAATTATTAAGGAAACTCAGTTTCATCCAGTTTCCGACAAGGTACTTCATATTGATTTTCTTCAAGTATCTGATAAAAAGAAAATAACTATAGCACTTCCTGTGGTTCTTGAAGGACAAGCTGAAGGTGCTAAGCAAGGTGGAAAACTTGCTCAAGTTGTTCGCAAGTTACGTGTTAACGGATTGGCAAAAGATCTTCCTGAAAGCATCAATATTGATATTACTAACTTAGGTTTAGGCAAGAGTATCATGGTTGGTGATTTAGAATTCAAGAAATTTACTATTGCTGAGCCAAAGAGTGTTGTGATCGCAACTGTAAAAACAACTCGCGCAGCTAAGGATGCCGCTGTTGAGACTAAGAAATAATTTATTTAAAGTTTGAAATATCTAATTGTAGGATTGGGGAATATTGGTGCTGAGTATTCCAATACCCGTCACAACATAGGATTTAAGGTATTGGACGCACTGGCAAAGGCGTCCAATATTTCTTTTGTAGATTCCCGTTATGGTGCAGTTGCTGAACTGAAACATAAGGGACGTATCTACGTTTTGCTAAAACCATCAACCTATATGAACCTTAGCGGAAAGGCGGTTAATTACTGGATGCAAAAGGAAAATATACCACTTGAGAATGTTTTTGTTATTGTTGATGATTTAGCCTTGCCCATAGGGGCAATTCGCATTCGCCAAAGCGGTAGCGATGGTGGTCATAATGGGCTGAAGAGTATCAACGAAGTGCTTGGTACGAATGCCTACGCGAGGTTGAGGTTTGGGATTGGAAGTGTATTTTCTAAAGGTCGCCAGGTTGACTATGTGCTAGGTGAATGGACCGAAGAGGAGGAGAAAATTCTTCCTGAAAGAATTGTGAAAGCTGGCGAGGCTATAGTCAGTTTTGGTACAATCGGCGTTGAACGTACAATGAACTTTTTTAATAGTAAGTAGAATGGCCGAAATTTCTACAAGGATTGATAAGTGGCTTTGGAGCGTGCGGATTTTTAAAACCCGCAGCATTGCCATTGAGTTTTGTAGAAAGGGTAGGGTAACAATCAACGGAAATATGGTTAAGCCTGCCCGCGAGGTTCAGGTTGGCGATACCGTTGTGGTGCGTAAACCTCCTGTTAATTATACCTTTAAGGTAAAGGGTTTTCCCAAAAGTAGGGTAGGGGCAAAACTTGTTATGGATTACCTTGAGAATTTAACTCCAGCGGATGAGTTGCAGAAGCTCGACCCTGCATTTATGGCTTTTAACATCTACCGCGAACGCGGTACTGGTCGGCCCACTAAAAAAGACCGCCGCTCATTGGACGAACTTTTCGAGGATGGATTCGAGGGTTTCGACTGGGACGATGAGGACGAGAAGGCAAAGGACTAACCTTTTCTATAAACACTCTTTATCTCTCCAATATACATTCTGTGAAAATCGGACTTTGGATAGTTCTTTTGAATTATTCCCTTGTCAAAGAAATTCTCTGCTTTAAGAAAATCGGCGTATAGTTTTTCGCATTCAACAATCAATCTCGACTCCTTAAAGGCAATTCCATTATTGGTTTTTATTGGTGTAAGTCCTGTCTCCTTTGCTTTATCGAAATCTCTGCCCGATTTTGCTCCGCAAAAATTTAAAGCATCACGGTGTTGCTCATCAAAGAAATTGAGTGTGAAATGGTTGTTGTGCTCTGTGAACTCAAATGTGTAGCGCTGAGGTCTAATAAATATAAAAGCTACGGGCTTATTCCATAGTATCCCAAATCCACCCCACGATGCGGTCATAGTGTTGAATTTCTGCTCATCGCCAGCGGTAATAAGCATCCAATCGTTATCCAATGAGTTGAAAAGGTTCTCAATTAACTCAAATGGTGATATCAGGCTGAAATTGTCAATCTTTTCCATATTAAATCTCAATTCCAAAATAGTTTCTAATCAAAAGGCCAATTCCAAAAGTTAGCGCAGATACTCCTAGGCTAATTACTGTCATTTCAAGGAATCGATGCTTGAAGTTTAAATCCTTGGCTACTGATATGTAGTAGTTGAAAAGGAATATTATCAATACTGCCGAGAATAAAGCAATAATCAACGCCTTAAAGTATGACGTTAGAAGTAGGAATGGTGCAATTAAAATTGCAACGGTAAGTACGTAGGCAATTCCTGTATACAAGGCCGATTTTCCAGCATTTTTCTCCCCTTCTGTCTTTACAGAAAGGTACTGCGATGCTGCCATTGAAAGCGATGCAGCAATACCTGTAATAAGCCCTACAATTGCAATTAGTTTTGTGTTTTGCAGTGCAAGGCTAAAGCCTGCAAGTGCCCCTGTGAGTTCTACTAGGGCATCGTTTAGGCCAAGAACAATGGAGCCGATATAGTCCAAACGCTCCTCCTTAATCATATCTATAAGTTCTTTCTCGTGCGCTTCCTCCGATTCCATTATGTCTTTTATTTGAGGAAGGTGAGGTATTAGTTGTTCGTAGATGCTTTGGGCGTTAACTTCCTGCTTTTCCATTAGTTTGATGGCAAATGTTAAGCCTAAAACCTTAGCCATAAGAACAAAGAAATTTACTCTTGAACTTTTTGGTTTTACTTCTTTTCCAGAAATACCTTTGAAAAAATTATAGTGGTCGAGTTCTTCACCAGCAATTCTGGCCAAAACATTCTTGTTGGCTTCGTCCTTCTCAATGGCGGCTAAACGTTTGTATATGTGGAATCCAGTAATCTCTTCTTGTTGTGCTTTAAGGACGATTCTGTCAAATTCTGCTTTATCAATCAAATTGCTCATTTTGTTAAAATTAAAAATGCAAATTTAAGTACTCAACAACCATTTTTATAGACTCAACATCCGAAACTTGGTTTACGTAATCGGGAAGCGAATTTCCATTAAGAGTTAAGTTCTCCTTTCGGTAAATCATTTTGCTCTCAACATCCTTAACACCACTCATATGGAATTCATTTGCACCAGTATTTAAAATATGTTTAATGGTGTCAGCATTTATTCCGCTACCAGGCATTATTGCAACTCTATTTGCCGCTTTTTTAACAAGTTCACACAGTAAATCAACGGAGTCGGCAGCCTTATTCTTTTGACCAGATGTTAATATATGCGTTGCTCCCGTTTTAATGATATCCTCCAGTGCTTTATAGGGGTCAGGAGTGAAGTCGAATGCTCTATGGAATGTAAATGTTAAGGGCTTACTCAGTTCAACCAATTCAGCGGTTCTTTCAGTGTCCACTTCGCCGTTTGGTAGCAGAATTCCACAAACTATTCCATTAACACCAAGTTGCTTTGCAACGAGAATATCGTTTTTGATTTGCTCAAATTCAATGTCGGAGTAAAGGAAATCGCCAATTCTTGGGCGGATAAGTATATTTATAGCGATATCAACTCTCTCACGGATAGTTTTTATGCAACCATACGAAGGAGTTGTTCCGCCAATAAAAAGATTTTCGCAGAGTTCAATTCTTTTTGCTCCTGCTATTTGAGCGTTTATAGCACTTTGAACCGAATTGGCGCAAACCTCAAGGGTGAATCCTTTCACTACTTCAACGCTTTTAAAACTTGCTCGCCTAAACCAATGCTATAACCCTCGGAGTAGAAAATAACTTCGCCCTTTGAGTTGATAACGGTTACTATAGGATAGTTTGTCGACAACGCTTTATTACATCCTTCGGCAATGGACTTGGCAAGTGTTTGCTCCTTATCGTATCCAAATTTCGATGAACTTGGAAGATTGCTAAAGCTATTCGGGTTGAAATCTTCGGTCATTTTATCTTTTCCAACCACAAAAACAACATTGCCTCCCCATTTGTCGAAATCGGATTTTACAGCGGCCATATCGACCATTAAATGCTTTGTGGGCTCCTTGTTTGGTTCAACTATTGCCACAACAGCCGATTTTTCTTTCACCAATTCGCCAATTGTTCCGCTGTTTTCACCATTTAGGTTAGGGATTGCTGTTTCGGTATTAATTATTCCAGAAATCTGGCTCTGGCTGTTATTCTCGTTGAACTCAAGCGATACGGTTGTTGTTTGATTTTCCTTAATCTCAAAATACTTGAACTTGCAAAGTACCGTACCATTGCTTAACCGATTTCCGGTGATTAACCTGTAAAGTCCAGCATCTAGGCTAATTTTTGCGGGTAGATTATTTACGTTGGGGTCTGTTTCAAAATCGAGCGAAACGAATTTGCCTTTCTCCAATTTACCAATGGTGAAATGTGTGTAGTATTGTGGTTTATGAATTGGAAGATTGTTGCCAAGGTTCAAATTCAACGTGCCCTTAGGGAACACCTGCTCAGCGGTTTCTTCAAAAACCACATCGTTCCACTTGTCGCGCATTAGGAATTGTGGACGCTTGGTTGATGGTTCAAGCCTAGCGGGGATTCCAAAACTACGGCAAGCGGCGACAAAGAATACGTTACGTGAGTATTCATCTGCAACTCTCAACTTAAATACACTTTCGGGGCTTATCGGAACTTTGTAGTAGTTGCTTTCCTTATCAATGGTGATATTTTCTTTAATCCACTTCGCAATGCTGTATGGATTGTTGCGGAAGAAGCCAATTTCGTCGAATGTGAATGAGTTTTGTAGGAAACTTCTCCAAGGTGTAACGAACTCTCTGCCAATTCTAGGCGAAAGAACGTACTTGTCGAAATCCTTAAAGTCTCTGCTGTCAATTATCGAAGGGAAAGAATCAACGGTTGCAATGTGGTCCTGCAATGTTGATGCTGTAATATCGTGCAAATCCTTCTCTGATATACTATTAAGAATAGCCAATCCTACTGTTAAATCCTTTCCGTCAAGTTCCTTGATGAAGTTGTAAATCTCCTGCCAATTTCCGCGGCTCAGTTTTAGGTATTTCCAGGTTTCATCAATGTTTACTCCCTTTTCCATTGCAAGATTTGCTGCCGATGCAGAGTCAATAAATGTTGCAATGAATTTATTGCGAATGGCATCCTCTTCCTTTAACCTAGCGTTATTAGCTTCGGCTTTTGATTGGTCTGCTTGGGCTACAGGTTGCTCTGCTGGAGGCGTTAAAGTTAAATCCAAATCTGTAAAGTTTGGATTTTCTACAATGCTAATAGTTATATCAGTTGCATCTTTATCGGCTTTGGAAAAACCAATCCTATTATCTTTCGATGCCCATACTATTAAATCGCCAAATCCTGTAGTGAGTGAGCACGTGCCCTCCTCGTTGGTTTGTTTTGTTCCTATTGGATAAAACTCCGCATAATTGTAAAGTTGAAACTCAATTTTAGCTTCGCTTACAGCATTTCCATTTTCGTCAACTACTTTAATGTTGAGGTTTTTGGTTGGAGCATAGTTGCCAAGCAGGTTGATTTCGGTGAACCATTCCGAATCGGTTAGTTTTTCTTCGTTACCGGTGTATTTGCCGAATACGAAAGTGCGCATCATCATTGCTCTTTTTGCAGGGCCAGCAAACCAACCCATATTTAGTTCTGGCTCAGGTTCACAAGCGCCAAGGAAGTACCATTTGCCATCTACCCAAACTTCAACCCAGGCGTGGTTATCGTCGGTATGAGCCCAGCGTGGAGTGTATACCTGACGGGCAGGAATACCCACTGAGCGTAGCGCTGCAACTGCAAATGTAGATTCTTCACCGCAACGGCCAAAAGCAGTTCGAACAGTAGTTAGTGGTCCCGATGTCCTTTCGTCGGTCGATTTGTAGATAACCTTCTCGTGGCACCAGTGGTTAACCTCTAGGGCTGCATCGTACATACTCAATCCTTCGAGGCGTCCTTTCAATTCTGCAAGGAAAACCTGACGGGCAGAGTCGGTATATTCATTATTGATACGATAGGGCAGGACGAAATGAAGAAAAATATCCGAAGGAATCTTTTTACCCCACTTAAAGAACGATTTAGCCTCAAGCGATGATTTTACCTGCTTTAGCACATAGTTACTGTTATGCATAGCCAAGTCGCTCAAAGGCATATAGGCGTATAGGAATTCAAAGCCTTCGCGTTCCTTTAGCGTTAGATCGCTATTTATTATTTGGTTGATACTGGAGTCGTGTTCCTGAATCAACTTAATTCTTTCGTTGAATTTTGTTTTTACCTCCTCGCGTTGGGCTTTACTATCGATTAAATGGCGGTTAAACCAGTTTTGGCAAGAGGTTAGCATTGTGGCTATTAGGATGCTGAAGATTAATATTTTCTTCATTTCTGTGAGTTTTGAAATAACAAATAAAAATACGCAAAATTTTGAATAGTATAACTTTTCGGTGGATTATCGTTGGGCAAAACTATATAGGATAGATTTTGTAGAAACATGACTTGATTCAAATGATCCCAGAGGGGTCTTATGTTTATAGGAAATATTATTCATTATTGAATTCGACCCCGGCTGGGGTCGAATATTTTGAAGTTTATTCTATGATTATAAAATCCCCCTAGGATTAAATAAAGAACGTGCGAGAATTCGCACGTTCTACAAATTTTAAAAGAGTCCCAAGGTTTAGTGTCGATTATTTTATTATGCCTTTAGCGCATCTTTAATCTTTCCTTCAATCTCTGCTGATAGTTCTGGATTATCCATAATTATCTGGCGTACAGCATCTCGACCTTGCCCCAAGCGGGTTTCGCCGTAACTGAACCATGAGCCGCTTTTCTTCACTACGTTTAGTTCAGTGGCTAAATCGATAATTTCTCCTGATTTTGAAATTCCCTCACCAAACATAATGTCGAACTCTGCTTTTTTGAAAGGTGGTGCTAGTTTGTTCTTCACAATCTTAACGCGTACACGGTTACCAGTTGAGTCGTCACCATCCTTAATCTGATTCAACCTGCGAATATCAACTCTAACTGATGCGTAAAACTTCAAGGCATTACCACCTGTTGTGGTTTCGGGGTTGCCGAACATTACGCCAATCTTATCGCGAAGCTGGTTGATGAAAATACAGCAGGTATTTGTTTTGCTGATGGTTCCAGTTAATTTACGAAGAGCCTGCGACATTAAACGAGCTTGTAATCCCATTTTGCTGTCGCCCATTTCGCCCTCAATCTCTGCCTTTGGAGTAAGTGCTGCAACCGAGTCAATTACAATGATATCAATTGCACCAGAGCGAATTAGGTTGTCGGCAATTTCAAGAGCTTGCTCACCATTATCGGGCTGAGAAATTAGCAATGTTTCAACATCAACACCAAGTTTTTCGGCGTATGTGCGGTCGAATGCGTGCTCTGCATCAATAATTGCAGCTATGCCGCCCTGCTTTTGTGCTTCGGCAATAGCGTGGATTGCCAGTGTGGTTTTACCTGACGATTCAGGTCCGTAGATTTCCACAACCCGTCCGCGTGAGTAACCCCCAACACCAAGCGCAATATCCAACGAAAGTGAACCAGACGATATTGATGAAACCTCAGCAACCGCCTTGTCGCCCATTTTCATTATGGAACCCTTGCCAAAGTCCTTCTCAATTTTATCGAGAGTGGCCTGTAGCGCTTTTAGTTTTTCTTTGCTGACCTCTTTACGATCTTTACTTTCAGTTTTTTCCATTTAGGGTGTATTTATTACTTTTTTAACTCTGTTAATATTTGAGTAACGTGCTCTTTTGTGTCTACTTTATCAAAAATATGGCTTATAATTCCATTTTTGTCAATAACAAATGTTGTTCTCAGAATACCCATATACGCTTTGCCGTACATTTTCTTTTCGCCCCAAACTCCATAAGCGTTGGCAACTTCTTTTTCAGTATCGGCAACTAAGCGGAATGGAAGTGAATATTTTTGGATGAATGATTGGTGCGATTTTGCGCTATCAGGGCTAACACCAACAACCTCCATCCCTAGCTTCTGTAAATCCTCATAACCATCTCTCAGGCTGCAAGCTTCGGCTGTACATCCCGATGTGTTATCCTTTGGGTAGAAGTATAGCACTAAAATCTTCCCCTTGTAATCCGATAACGTAATACTCTTGCCATCCTGATCAATCCCTTTGAAATCAGGAGCCTTATCGCCAATGTTTAATTTTGTTTTCATAGTTTGTTAGTTTTGTAAAGTTATAAAGAATCAATT
>WBUV01000035.1 GCA_008933525.1 Bacteroidales bacterium
ACCACAACCAGAACGACCCGAAAGGTTGGGCTTGGTATTCCTTTGCTTAAGCAAAATGCGGAACAGGCTGGTGGAAGCATGCAAATTGAGTCTGTCTTAGGACAAGGCACTACGCTTAAAGCCACTCTTAACCCAAATAATATTGATTGTTTACCCATTGGCGATGTTGCAGGTGTAGTTACTATGCTTATCTGCTCATATCCCGATACTAACTTTTTATTCAGCTACAAGAGGGGTTCCGATGAGTTTGCCATATCTACTGGGGATATTGTAGAGGCATTAGATGGTGTGGCTGTTAATAACCCCAGCATTTACCCACTTATTAAGGAATTAATATCCTCAAATTTAGACGAATTACAAATAAGTGAATTAGGTTGAAAAACATAAAATCGATTGTTAGCGAATTAACAATAAACGGTAATTTTGCGGTCGAAATGATATATTAAGTTATTCAAACCAACCAAAATACACAAATAGAATTAACTATGACAAAAGTTAAATCGTTGGCTGATCTGAAGAAGATGAAAGAAACCCTTCAATCTAAGATTGACCTTAGGGAAAAGGGCGATGCTTCGGAAAGCCTAGTGCAAATTAAAGTAGCGATGGCTACTTGCGGTATTGCCTCAGGTGCAAAAACCGTAATGGAATTTATGATGGAGGAGCTTGATAAAAGAGGTATTCAAGCGGTTGTTACTCAAACTGGTTGTATGGGATACTGCTATGCAGAACCTACAATTGAGGTAAAGCTTCCTGGTAATGAACCAGTGATTTTTGGGTATGTTGATACAAAGAAGGCCGATGATATCATTGAAAAATATATCAAAAACGGCGAGTTTGTTGATGGCATCATCCCAACTAACTACGAGACAATTGATAACAAATAATCCATCAGGAGGTAGTTGTAATGGCAAAGTATAAAATGCATTTACTAGTTTGTGGAGGCACAGGTTGTAAAGCTTCCGCAAGCGATGCGATTGTAGAAACGTTGAAGAAAGAAGTGGCTGCAAATAACCTTGAGAATGAAGTTCAGGTTATTTTAACTGGCTGCTTTGGTTTCTGTGAGAAAGGACCTATTGTTAAGGTTCTTCCCGATAATACTTTCTACACACAGGTTAAACCAGAAGATGCTGCTGAAATTGTTAAGGAGCACCTTGTTAAAGGACGTAAAGTAGCTCGCCTGCTTTATACCGATCCTACTAAGAATGAGCATATTTCTGACTCAAAACATATGGGATTTTACCGTAAGCAAATTCGTATTGCTTTACGTAACTGCGGTTTTATCAATCCTGAAAGTATTGATGAGTATATTGCTCGCGATGGTTACCAAGCAATTGGAAAAGCCCTTGCAGAGTTGAATCCTCAGCAAACTATTGATATTATTAAGAAATCTGGTCTTCGCGGTCGTGGAGGTGGTGGTTTCCCAACTGGCTTAAAGTGGGAGATTGCTAGTAAGAACGCTGCTGATCAGAAATACGTTGTATGTAATGCCGATGAGGGAGACCCAGGTGCGTTCATGGACCGTTCAATTCTTGAGGGTGACCCACACTCAGTTATTGAGGCTATGGCTATTTGCGGTTACTGTATTGGTGCTACAAAAGGTTTAGTTTATATCCGTGCTGAGTACCCACTTGCTATTCAGCGTTTGAAGGTTGCTATTAGCCAAGCACGTGAATACGGCCTACTTGGAAAAGATATTCTTGGTTCAGGTTTCGATTTCGATATTGAATTACGTTACGGTGCTGGTGCTTTCGTTTGCGGTGAGGAAACTTCGTTGATTCACTCAATGGAAGGTTTACGTGGTGAACCAACTGTTAAGCCACCATTCCCCGCAGAGAGCGGTTATATGGGCAAGCCAACCAACGTAAACAACGTTGAAACATTTGCTAACGTTCCTGTTATTGTTCTTAAAGGTGCTGATTGGTACTCATCAATTGGTACTGAAAAATCAAAAGGAACAAAAGTATTTGCCCTTGCTGGAAAAATCAATAACGTAGGTTTAATTGAGGTTCCAATGGGTATCACCCTTCGCGAAGTTATCTTCGAAATTGGTGGTGGTATTAAGAATGGTAAGAAATTTAAAGCAGTACAAACAGGTGGTCCATCGGGTGGTTGCTTAACTGAGAAGCACCTTGATACTCCAATTGACTTTGACAACCTTATCGCTGCAGGCTCAATGATGGGTTCTGGTGGTATGATTGTTATGGACGAGGACGACTGTATGGTTGCCGTGGCTAAATTCTACCTTGACTTTACTGTTGAGGAAAGCTGCGGAAAATGTTCACCTTGCCGTATTGGTAACAAGCGTCTTTTTGAGTTGCTTGAGAAGATTACAAAGGGTGAAGGAACAATGGAGGATTTGGATAGACTTCGTAACCTATCGCACGTTATTAAGGATACAGCTCTTTGCGGTTTAGGTCAAACTTCTCCAAATCCAGTTCTTTCTACATTAGACAACTTCTACCATGAGTATTTGGCTCACGTTAATGACAGGAAGTGTCCTGCTGGTCAGTGTAAGTCGTTAATGCAGTATGTGGTTGATGCAGAGGCTTGCGTTGGATGTACTGCATGTGCTCGTAACTGTCCTGTTAATGCAATCAGCGGTGAGCGTAAAAAACCTCATGAAATCGACACTGCAATCTGTATCAAGTGCGGTGCATGTATTGAGAAATGTAAATTCAATGCTATTAGCATTCAATAATTAGGGGTGAACAATGGAAACAGTAAAACTTACAATAGATAATAGAGAAGTAGAAGTACCTAAGGGGACTACTATTTATAAAGCAGCAAAAAGTTTAGGAATCGACATTCCTGTTCTTTGCTACATGGATTTACACGACCTTAAGGTTGAGAATAAACCCGCTGGCTGTAGAATTTGTGTTGTAGAGGTTGAGGGACGTAGAAATCTTGCTCCTAGCTGCTCAACCGACTGTATGAATGGTATGGTGGTTAAAACACACACTACCCGAGTTATTAACGCTCGTCGTACAGTTATGGAGTTAATCCTTTCGGATCACCCAAAGGATTGCTTAATCTGTCCAAAGAGTGGTCATTGCGACCTTCAGGATATGGCTGTTCGCTTTGGAATTCGCGAGATTCCTGGCCAAGAATTTGCTGAAATGTCGACCTACAAGAAAGACTTTTCTCCATCAATTATCCGCGATGTAGATAAGTGTATTATGTGCCGTCGTTGCGAAACTATGTGTAACGATGTCCAAACAGTTGGTGCACTTAGTGCGGTTAACCGTGGTTTTATGTCTGTTGTGGCTCCTGCTTTTGAGCAAGATTTGGAAAAATCACCTTGTACTTATTGCGGACAGTGTGTGGCTGTTTGTCCTACTGGCGCTTTAACTGAGGTTGACCATACCGCTAAAGTTATCCGTGCTTTATCGGATCCTACCAAAACGGTTCTAGTGCAAACAGCTCCTGCTGTTCGTGTAGCGCTTGGTGAGGAGTTTGGAATGGAGCCAGGTACTTTGGTTACAGGTAAAATGGCTGCTGCTTTACGCCAAATTGGTTTCGACTATGTGTTCGATACCGATTTTGCTGCTGACTTAACCATTATGGAGGAAGGCACTGAGTTGCTAGACCGTTTAACCCGTCACTTAAATGGCGATAAGAACGTTAAGTTACCTATTCTTACAAGTTGCTGCCCAGGTTGGGTAAACTTCTTTGAGAATAACTACAACGATATGTTAGATGTACCTTCAACTGCAAAATCTCCACAGCAGATGTTTGGTGCAATTGCAAAATCATACTTTGCAGAAAAGTTAGGCAAGAAACGCGAGGATTTAGTGGTTGTTTCAATTATGCCTTGCTTGGCTAAGAAGTACGAGTGCCAACGCGATGAGTTCAAGCACGATAACAATCCCGATGTTGACTACTCAATATCGACTCGTGAACTTGCTCACATGATTAAATCATTTAACCTGAATTTCGCAGAGTTGCACGATGAAGATTTCGATCGTCCTCTAGGTGAGTCAACAGGTGCAGCTGTTATTTTCGGTGCAACTGGTGGTGTTATTGAGGCTGCTGTTCGTACAGCTTACGAAGTTCAAACAGGAAAACCATTGCCAAAGATTGATTTTACAGAGCTTCGTGGTATGGATGGTATTCGTTCAGCAACTATCGATTTCAATGGTCTTCCAATAAGCATAGGAATTGCACACGGATTAGGTAATGCACGCAAACTTCTTGATGATGTTCGTGACGGCAAGGTAAGTTACCACGCAATTGAGATCATGGCTTGTCCTGGTGGATGTATTGGTGGTGGCGGTCAGCCTCTACACCATGGTGATTCTTCGATAATTAAGGCTCGTATGGCTGCAATTTATCGTGAGGATGCAGGTAAGACTATTCGTAAGTCGCACGAAAACCCATACATCAAGCAATTGTACGAAGAGTTCTTGGGTAAACCAATGAGCGATAAGGCACACCACCTGCTTCATACACATTACTTCAAGAAGGGTAATAAAGATATTTACATTTAATTGAGGGAGGATAAATCAATGTCACATATAAAAGTTGGGCTTAAGCCAGAGCAGATTAAGGCAATTCAAGACATCTGCAAATCGTTCAACAACGAACCAGGCGAGCTAATTAATGTTCTTCACAAAACACAAGGATATTTCGGTTATCTCCCTGCAGAGGTTCAGGAAGTTGTTGCTGCAAATCTTAACATTTCTGTAGCTAAGGTTTACGGGGTAGTAACTTTCTACTCTTTCTTCACTATGATTCCAAAAGGCAAGTATCCAATCAGTATTTGTACTGGTACTGCTTGCTATGTTCGTGGTGCAGAGAAAGTTCTAGATGAGTTCAAGAGAATCCTCGAGATCAAAGTTGGTGAAACTTCAGCCGATGGTAAATTCTCATTAAGCTGCTTACGTTGTGTAGGTGCTTGCGGATTGGCTCCTGTGGTGCTAGTTGGCGAGAAAGTTTACGGTCGCGTTTCGCCCGATGGTGTTAAGGATATCATTAAAGAATATCAAGATTAATTTGATATAGGGTTAATACCCGTTAACCTCGGGTATTAGTTTAGGTTGGTTAAGCGAAAAGGGTGCTGTTTTCACAGCACCCTTTTTATTACAGGTATTCGTTTACTAGAAGTTTTCGTATTCCGATTCGTCGCTTTTCATTTTGAGGTTTATCCCTTTGCCACTTGGCTTTGTAGGGTTTGGCTTAATTGTTTGTGGATGATTAATGGTCTTTTTTTCTGGAATTATTGTTGATTTAGTTGGAGCAGCAGTCGGTTTTACCCTTTTCTGAGTTATGACCTTACCATGTTCTTCTACCTTGAAGAATGAAATAAGTTCTTTTAACTGCTCTGCTTGGCTGCTTAATTCCTCGGAGCTAGTAGCTAGTTCTTCGCTCGATGCTGCATTTTGCTGAGTAACAAGGTTTAACTGTTGAAGTGCAACATTTATTTGATCTGTTCCAGCATTTTGCTCGTTACTTGCTGCAGATATTTCTTGTACGAGTTTGGCCGTTTTTTCAATTTCGGGGATTAGGCTACCCATTAATTCCGATGCACTTTCGGTTACGTGAACGCTTTTTGATGCGAGGTCGACAATTTCGTCGGCGGCAACTTTGCTTCGTTCAGCAAGTTTACGAACTTCAGCTGCGACGACTGCAAATCCGCGACCATGTTCTCCAGCCCTTGCTGCTTCAACGGCAGCATTAAGCGCAAGTATGTTTGTTTGGAATGCAATATCGTTAATGATACTAATTTTATTGGCAATATTTCGGATTGAAGATAAACTTTCCTGAGCAGCCATTCCCACTTTTTGCACACCCTGCGAAACGTTTACTGATATTTTTTCTGCTTGTTGTGAGTTTTCTGAGTTTTGTTGAATGTTTGCTGCCATTTCCTCCATCGAACTACTTACCTCTTCCGCGCTCGATGCTTGTTCGCTAGCACCCTGTGAGAGTTGCATTGATGCCGAGCTAACCTCGTTACTTGCTGTGGAAATACTATCGGCGCCAAGTTTAATATTCTCAACAATATCCTTAACCTTTGTAATCATATCGCGGAGCGACTGTGCTAATTGGCCAATCTCATCCTTTTGATATATATCGACAGTTGCAGTTAAATCGCCCTGTGCAACCTTAGTGGCGAATTCAACACCTTTCTTAATTGCCATTACTAATGATTGAACAATGGTTCGTAAAACAAGCATTACAAGCCCTACAGCAAGCAATGTAACGATAAGTAACGTTATTCTTACTTGATTAAGAATTTTGTTCATTTCGGCTTCGTAGAACGATACTGCCACAAATGCATCAATTGGTTCGTAGTATTCAATATATTGTACTTTGTTGGATCCCTGCCATATATACTCGCTTCTGAAAACTTGGGTGGTTTTATGTTCAAGCATAAACTTGAAGAAATCTTCATTGGAGATATTTGTACCTACGCTTGTTGGGTGAACTATAATGTTACCATCGGCACCAACAATATAGGGGTAACCGCTATCAAAAAATTTTTTCTTGTTAAATAGGTCTTGAATATGAGTTAAATCTTTCTCGGGCATACCAACAAATAGCATTCCCTTAATTTCGCCATTAATTTTTATTGGTTCGTAGGCGGTTAAGTACCAGTCGTCTACTACCCAAGCTCTTCCTGTATAGGTTTGCCCTTTATCAATGGCTTGTGCAACAGGACTATCCGATGGAATAAAGGTGCTAACAGCCCTACTGCCATCAGCATTTTTTACGTTAGTTGAAATTCGGATGTACCCTTGAGGTATTTTCTGAAAAACAGTTACTGCCTTAACATCCATAGCACTTATTGCATCTACAATGTCGAAGTTTCCATGAATTGCTTTTCCTCCAAGAGTCCATTTCCTAACAGAAACCTTGTTTGTTGCACCGCTTACCTGATTCCTTGCATCGTAATCAATATAATCGCTAGTTTCCCTCAACTCGCCCAATCGGTAAAAGTAATTGTGGGCTAGGTTAAGGGATAGATTCACTTTCTCTTTGTTTCCTTTGTATTCTACCGCAATAACTTCAACTAAATCTGATACTTGCTCGGTCATTTGCTTATCCGTTGAATCCTTAACTTGACGTTGTATCATATTATTTGCAATTAATCCAAAAATTGCAAATGCAACCACAACGAATCCGCTCATTATAGCGTTTAGGCGAATTCCAATTTTTATGTCATTAATCCATTTCATATTGTTGATATTTAAGGTTTTTACTAGTGAATTATATTTTTCCGTAATAGTGCTTATTGTTCATTACGGAACGAATTGCTTTTTCGAGGTGAAGGAAAACATCGTCTTTGTTTATATAGCCCATTGCACCAGCCTCAATCATGGCCTTTAAATTTTCGAACTCGTTATGCATCGATATGGCTATAATTTTAAGATAAGGATAGTGTACCTTTGCTATTTGGTATGTAGCGGCAATTCCATCCATTTCGGGCATTTTTATGTCAACTAGAGCAATGTCAATTGATGTATCTTTAGCAAGTTTAATGAATTCAACACCATTTTTTGCCTCGCCAACAATAGCAAAATCGGGTATTTGCTCCAGATAGAAACGTATTGCTTTACGAAACTCCTCGCTGTCGTCTACTATTGCTATTCGGATTGATGCCATAATTCTTTTTTTCAAAATTACCTTTATCAAAAAAAGTGATTAATAGTTATTCTACTATTTGTTGTTGCGTTAAATACCCTTTTTTAATGTATATTTACCTATAGTCGGGTAGGTATATTTACCTAAACAGTTTAGTGGATGGCTCAAAAACAGAATGTTAAGCAACAAAAGGTTGAGAAAAGTGCTGCACTACTTCAAAATCCTTGGGATGTTGTAGAGACCTATCGTGCTTTATACTACAATGCAGCCATTGCAATTCTAGTATTAAAAGATGGCGTTTATGTGGATTGTAACAGAATGGCGGAGGAGTTACTTGGTATTTCCAAGTCGGAAGTAATTGGTAAAACACCCTTTTCATTCTCACCTAAATTCCAATTAGATGGAATTGAGTCAGAGGTACGAATTGAACAGGTATTAAATCAGGTTTATATTTCAGACTCACCCGTATCCTTTGAATGGTTAAACGTTCGATTTGATAATACTTTCTTTATTGCGCGGATTAACTTAAATAAGATTATAATATCCAGTCAAATCTATATACTGGTGTTTATTTCGGATGTTACAGAGTATAAAAGGAGTATAAATGAATTAGATCTTCATAAAAACTACCTAGAAGGAGTTGTTGCCGAACGAAATCGTGAGCAGGTAGAGCTGAACCAGAAATTATCGCTCGCTGTGGAGGAGTTGAATGCAACTAATTCGGAACTGGAGTTTACAAATAAGGAGTTAAGTGCGACCATTAAGAGCCTTAATAGAGAGGTTCACGTAAGAAAAGAATTGCACGATTTGCTTCTTCAGAATCAGGAAAAATTTAGAAGTTTTATTGAGCAATCGTCCGATGGTGTTGCAATTGTTGATATGGAAGGGAGAGTTATTGAGTGGAATAGTTCGATGTTTCAAATTTCAGGGATATCACATTCTACTGCTGTAAAATCGAGCATCTTCGAGTTAAATATACAGTTATTACCCGAAGGCAAAAGGAGCCATAGGAACATAGAATACATAAAAAAAGAAATAACGCAGTACATAACCAATGCACAAAACCAGAATATTTTAAAAATTGAAGGAGAAATTCAATTAAGTAGTAATGAACGAAAGTTTATATCAAGTGTTTTTTTTCCCATCAAATTGACTAAAAGTCACTTAATAGGAATTATTACACGCGATATCACAAATCAAAAGATAACTGAAAACGAGTTGAAGTTATATAGGGAGAACTTGGAAGAGCTTGTTCGACAGAAATCCAGCGAACTTTTAAAGATTTCAGGACTTTATCAGAAAATATTTAATCATACTTCCGATGGGATTGCCATAATTTCAGAAGATTTTAGACTAGTTGAGGCTAATCCCGCTCTGCAGAGAATGCTAAACGAAACAGACGACGAGTTATATAGTGGTCATATTTTTGAAAGCATACCTTTAGCCTACCACGAGTTGGTTAATTCCTCCATCGAGTTGCTTTTTAGTGGTAAGTCCATAAGCCCATTAGAAATTGAAATATTGAGTAGGGACGGAATTAGGATACCGGTTGAGTTAACTGCAAATATTATTGAGTATAATAATAGTCCTGCACTGTTGTCAATTATTAGAGATATTCGCGATAGGAGAGAAATGGAAAAGATGATTCTGCTTACAACAATTGAGGCTGAGGAGAGGGAACGAAGGCGATTGGCTGCTGACTTGCACGATGATATTGGACCCTTGTTAGCAAGTTTAAAAATGTATGTTTCGGTGTTGCAGCAAAGACTGGAAAATACTAAGAATTCAGAAGTACTAGATATTGTTCAAAATTTAATTAAAAGTTCTATTGAAAATGTTAGAACAATATCCAATAACATCAGTCCCCATTTGATTGAGCGTTTTGGTCTTATATCTGCAATTAAGGGCGAGATTGAAAATATTAAAATGTTAATACCTGTCGATTTTAAGACAAACTCTTCAAATTATAAATTCGATAAACAAGTTGAGATTATCATTTATAGAATTATTAAAGAACTATTTAATAACACCCTTAAATATGCAAAAGCCAGTAAAGTTAGTTTAAGCATAAATTATCATAAGTCAAAACTTTACCTGAAATATTCTGATAATGGTTGTGGCTTTAACCTGGGATCTACAGTTTTAGACAAGAAGTCTGGGCATGGATTGCCCAATATCGATAATCGGATTAAAAGTATAAATGGAAATTATTCCATTGAAACATCGCCAGGTAATGGTTTTATGATTATATTAGATGTCCCTGTAAATCTAAGGTAGCTTATGGAACAAGTTCGTGCAATTATTGTGGATGATCATAAAATATTCCGCGAGAGTTTGACTTACGTTCTTGAAAGTCAAGCAAGCGTTAAGGTTATTGCACAGGCAAATAATGGACTGGAACTTCTCGAAATTCTAAAGTACACAAAACCTGATATTGTGCTTCTAGATATTGAAATGCCTGAGATGGATGGTGTTGAGGCCACACGACAAGCTTTAAAGATTTATCCTGATCTGAGAATTTTGGTTCTATCAATGCACAAGGATGATGAGTTCTATAGTGCAATGATTGATTTTGGAGTTAAAGGCTTTATTCTTAAAGAGTCTGATGTTGTTGAGGTTATTCGGGCAATTTATGAAATTGTAAAAGGTTCGTTGTACTTTTCTCAAGAATTACTCCTAGGTTTAATAAAAAAACGTAAAGATATTCTCCCTGTAGAGTTAACTCAACGTGAACAAGAAGTGCTCTCGCTTATTGCTAAAGGATTATCGAATGTTGAGATTGGTGAAAAATTATTTATTAGCGCGAGAACCGTCGAAAAGCATAGAGCCGAATTACTCCTTAAAACCGAGTCGAAAAACTCAATTTCGTTGGTGGTTTATGCCATCAAGAATGGTCTAGTAACCATTTAATCCTAAGGTTTACTTAAGCATACTTGCAGAAACAAAATCTACATAATTATCGGAGTCTGCTCCGAATTTCTCAATCACCTCGTCGGATATTTTATAGGTGCATTGTTCACCCTCTTTGCTCGAGAATACCACATGAAACTTAGTGCTGTTCTCGTCTATCAATATTACTGATGCTAGATTTTCAACTCCCTTAACTGAGAGCGAGGCATGACAGATAGGGCAGAAGAAATCAACCTTTTCGCCAGGGCTAATTTTGAACGACGGGTGCATTACGTAGGTGTAATCGCCAATGATTGGGCTTAGGAGTAACAATCCGCCTACATTTTCCCTATTCCTAATCTGAAAAATTACATTTTGGCCAACGCTCAGATACCCTGAGCACTTTGGACATAAGAAATCGGTTTTCATGGCCTTTCCTCCTATGTTGGTTGGTATTATATTATTCGTTTTTTAAGAATTTTTGTTTCCTTTTAGTATACCAAAAAAAATATTTTTAATAGTTCGCAAGTTTAATTAAACCTTGGTGTCATATTGGTGTTTAATTGAATGTTGGAACAAATAATTGTTAACTATATGCAAAATCGAATTTTAATCGTATTAGTCATTGCTCTTGTTTTTGTTGGAATAACAGGTGTTTCAGGTCAGGAGAGAATGCAGGGTAGAGGTGGCGCTAATTTTGATATGAGTAATTTCTCAGGATCAATAAGCGGTCAGGTAATAGACTCTTTGTCTAAGGAAGTGGTAGAGTTCGCAAATATCGCTCTATACCGTCAGCGCGATTCATCGTTGGTTACTGGAACAATGACCGATGCGCAAGGTAATTTCAAACTCGAAAAGTTAACCCCAGGAAGATTTTACCTCGAAGTAAAATTTATTGGGTATAAGTCTAGAGTAATCAATAACGTAATGGTTTCGCCCAAAACGCCTCAGATTAGTGTTGGGGCTATTGGTATTCTTTCTTCGTCGCAAAGCATTGAAGCTGTTGTTGTTACAGGTGAAAAGAGAATGTTGCAGCATAATCTGGATAAGAAAGTTATTAATGTTGATAAAGATATCGCATCGCAGGGAGGTACTGCGTTGGATGTTTTGCAGAATGTACCCTCGGTGGATGTGGATACCGATGGGAACGTTAGTTTAAGGGGTAGTACCAACGTTAATATCCTCATCGATGGTCGTCCATCGAACTTAACCAGTATGGACGAGCTCCCCGCCCAAATGATTGAGAGCGTTGAGGTAATTACTAATCCTTCGGCTCGCTACGATCCCGATGGATTGTCCGGAATTATCAATATCGTTCTTAAAAAGAAAAAGGAGCCAGGGTACAACGGTATGGTAAGCTTAATGGCTGGCACGGGCGATAAGTATAACGGTTCCTTAAGTTTGAATTGGCGTCAAAATAAATTCAATTTCTTTGCCAACTACGATTTCAGAAAGATGCGCATGAGTAGTTATTCGAACAGCGATAGATATACTTATGTTGATAAAAATGATGTACAAGATTCAACCTCATTACTGCTTCAAAATCAAGACGGATCAAGAAAGGGCTTGTTTAACAATATCAGAGGAGGTATGGACTACGCCATAAACTCTAAGACCTCACTTTCATTCTCCGGCTCATTAAATGTAAGAGGTTTTGACAACGATAATTTTTCAGTTTCTAATAATAGCAATAACTATAATGCATCCACTTCAATTGCCAGTAGAAATAGTATTAACAGCAATTCGGGAATAGGACAGCAGTACGCTCTTAACTTCAAAAAGACTTACGATACACCTGGTAAGGAGTGGACAGCCGATATGTACTTCTCTCGAATGAATGGTCTGAACGAAAGTGATATAGATGAAATCTACGAAAGAAATAGTATTGAGAGTTTAATTATGGAACGTTCAAATTCCGAGAGTTGGTCCAACAATGTTACTCTTCAAACCGACTATGTTAGACCTATAGGTAATGGTGGTAGAATTGAGACTGGACTTAAGGGTATGATACGAAAAAGCGATGCCGATTACGTTTACGATACACTGGATATAGGATTGAATCAGTGGAATTTTGATCCAACCCGTTCAAATAGATTTGTGTATGGCGAACAGATCTATTCGGCTTATGGAATTTACTCCAATACTTTTGCCGATAATAAATTCAGCTATCAGATTGGTGTTCGAGCCGAGGATCAAATTACCAGTTCCGATCAGCGTTCAACAAATGAGAAGGTGGATACTAGCCGATTGAACTTCTTCCCAAGTATGCACTTACGTTGGGAGCCAAACCAAAAGAATAGTTTTCAGATTTCGTATAGCAAAAGGGTGAACCGTCCCAACTCATTTATTCTTAATCCATTCCTTAATACTTCGGATAAATACAATTGGTCCAAGGGTAACCCATACTTAGAGCCAGAGTTTACATCATCGGTAGACTTCAGCTATAATCTAAACTTCCCAAAGACCAAGGTGAGTGCATCGGTATTCTATCGCGACACTAAGAATGGATTTTCACGTAAAGTTTCAGTTATAGATTCTGTAACAACAATGTCAACATATATTAATCTCTCTCATAACGAGAGTTATGGGTTAGAGGGTGTTCTTACACAAACCTTTACAAAGTGGTGGAGAGTGAATGCCAATTACAGCTATTTCTACACTAAACTTCATGGTGATGTTTCAAGAGGAGCCGATGAGGGCACTGCTTGGACCGCTAAATTAACTTCGTTCTTCACAATAGGTAAAGGTGTCGATATTCAACTTAATGGTAATTACCGTTCAAAAGTAATTTCGGCAGGAGGTTCTGGTCGTGGATTTTTTATGATGGGTGGTGCGCAAGGTGAAACTAAAGAGATGTATTGGGTTGATTTAGGAGCAAGAATCAATGTTTTGAAAAATAAGGGTACAATAACCTTGAGGGTTAGCGATATTTTTAAAACTCAAACCCATAAATCAAATACGTGGGATACAAACTTTACCTCATACAGTGAGAGTGGTAGAGATAGCAGGGTAGTTTTTGTTGGTTTCTCCTACAAAATAAATAATTATAAAATGCGAAGGGAGAAGCGAAACGAGAACGAGGATGTAATGGAAGGAATGGAATAAACAGAAAGGGGAGTTAAATCCCCTTTCTTGTTAATTAAAACCACCTTTGCCTCTATAGAGTTTTAATGGTTTGTCAAGTTCCAATTTAATAACCGACATGTGCTTATCCTGAACATTTTCCGGAATGTTGATATATACCAATCCTGGAACATGGCTCCAAGATATTTTTCCTACTATTTTATGACTTAGTTTTGTGTTACTACCTACAACCGATATCGATTTAATTTCGTTATCGAGACCTTTAAGTACTACTTCGCCATTGACCTTGGCCGGTAGGAAAATGAAAAGGTTTGTAGAGTCTTTTGATA
>WBUV01000498.1 GCA_008933525.1 Bacteroidales bacterium
GTATAAATCGGCTTTAATCCACTTGCGCTCCTGCTCTGAGCTAATTCCAAAGGACATTCCAGTTTCAGCTGCCACTGCAGTTGCAATAATAATTGGAATTTCAGGGTATTTGCGCTTAATTTTATAGCTAAGGATAAACCCACTATCCTCGTTCTCCATCATTAAATCGAGAATTGCCAAATCGGGTTTCATGGTGCTTAGCATCTGCTCAGCTTCGCGCTGACTTTCGGCTGTGAGAACCTCAAATCCCATTTTCTCCACATGAAACCTTAGTTGATATAAATAATCAATGTCATCATCAACAATAAGGATAGTTTTTTTTGCAGTAGGCATATCGTTAAATTCTTTAGTTTACTCGGCTGTACTAAATGTTCTTGGTATAATAATCCTAAAGGTTGTTCCCGTTGGCCCTTTTGTAGGGTCAATATTGGAATCAACCTCAATTTTTCCTTTATGCATTTTCACAATTCCATAGGTTGTTGCCAGACCAAGTCCAGTACCCTTTCCTATTCCTTTGGTTGTAAAAAATGGTGTGAAGAGTTTATCCATATTCTCCTCAGGAATTCCCAAACCAGTATCAATAACATTGAAAATTATTTCGTCATTACCATCGTCGACCTCAACTGTTAAGGAACCGCCATTAGGCATAGCCTCAATCGCATTCTTATTAAGGTTTGTTAAAACCTGCATCATTTGTTCATAATCTAATTCTGCCTGGCAATTCTTAGCTTTACATACAACATTTGTGGATATATTTTTAGGAACCACAACAGACGAAACGCTATCCTCCGCCAGTTTTTTCAAATCAATTTGCTCAACTTTAACCTGATTTTTGCGGGCAAAATTGAGCAAACCGCTCACAATCTTTTTGCACCGCTCGGCTTGAGAAGATATCAACTCTAGGTCTTTGCGCAATGGATCTTCAGAATTGCACTCATCCAAAAGAATATTACTATACATAAGCACAACGCCCAGCGGGTTGTTCAACTCGTGTGCAATACCTGCAGAGAGTTGTCCCATATGCGCCAACTTCTCTGAATGCTTGAGGGCTTGCTGCATTTTTGCCAACTTTTCGTTGGATATAGCCAGATCCTTTATTGAAGCGTGCATCTCCTCAATGGTGTAGGGTAAGCACATCTCAATTTCAGCCAAGCCTTCTACAATGGCTATTGCGTGTTCCAAGCAAGTATCGTATCCGCAAGCGCCACAGTTAAGATGATCGCGTGAGGAGAACTTTCCCATTGAAGCTAAAATTCGGCCCACTTCATCCTCGGTAGGCATCGATATTCTTTTATCGTCGGGCGTAAAACTCTTTGATAAATCGATACTAGAATACTCTGCTATTTCCTTTTCCCAGTCTGACTGCTGATTCCTTGTTAACTTATCTCGAACATAGGAGCTGATGAAAGTTTTACGCTCGAAACGTTTACCGCCAGGTGTCATACCGGGGCCCATAATACAACCCTCGCAACAGAGCAACTCCAAATTCTGACCTTTTAAACTACCAGCTTCCCACTCCTTAATTGCTTCCTGAAAACCTATACGACCTTCGGCTACAGTAATATTTCCTTCAATCAAATCGTCAAAAATATTGACCGTTTGCATCAACCCTCTGCTAACAGGGAATATTGCACCACGTCCAGCGTGTGGTGGGTCAAACTCCGAGGGTTTTACACTATCGGCTGTAATACCAGCGTGCTCTATCATACCACGCAGTTCTCGGAAAGTTAAAACCTCATCCACCTCATCCGATTCAGCCTTTTTGGCAATGCATGGTCCAATAAAAACCAACTTAACATCATCGCCTAACTTCTTACGAACTACACGGCTTGTTGCAACCATTGGCGATACCAATGGTGATAAGTTATCGACCAAATCGGGATGATAGTATCGTATATAGGTTACAATTGCCGGACAATCGGACGAAACATAACCCTTGCCAGACCTATCCTCGAGCAACCCCTTATACTTCTGTGCCACCAAATCGGCACCAAAAGCAACTTCAAAAACATACGAAAATCCTAGTTCGCGAAGCATCCCTACGAAAACCTTATAATCTTCTATCTCAGAAAATTCCGCAGGAAAACTTGGCGCCACCATTGCGGCAACCTTAGCATCGGACTGCAAAAGCGCCTTAACTTCCATACGGGATAGCAAGAAAACCTTTGCATCCTGACTGCAAACCTTAATACAGTTCCCACAGCCAATGCAACGCTCTGGAATAACCTCAGCCTGTCCGTTGACAATTTTTATAGCTTTTGCAGGACACTCCCTTACACAGGTATAGCAAACCCTGCATAACTCCTTGATTGTATAAACC
>WBUV01000036.1 GCA_008933525.1 Bacteroidales bacterium
TGCCCAGGTGGCGGAATTGGTAGACGCGCTAGTTTCAGGGACTAGTGTCAGCAATGATGTGCAGGTTCGAGTCCTGTCCTGGGCACACAGCAAAGCCTGATAAAATTAAGTTGTCAGGCTCTTTATTTAAGTTCTTTTTTTGATGAAGAATTCGCTAGAATCTCTTCAAAACTTACTCTTCAGCCCCTGTATGCCTCTTCACAAATTCAAAAATCTCCTGTAAAGCCATTTTTGCTTCAGGAAAAAGTGGCGATAAAAGCGGAAAGGCGTGAATCATTCCATCCCATTTTCTAAATGTAACATCAACACCATAACTAGTTGCAACATTTGCAACATTTACGCAATCATCGAAATGGATTTCGTGAGTACCAACACAAATAAATAGTGGTGGCATACCCGCATAATTCCCGAACTGAGGTGAGAGTATAGGATTTCGGGTATCACTATTGGCAACGTACATTTTGGTCCAAGTAGTCCACGAGCCCATTGGCGCAACATCATTCTTTGCATTGTACTGAAACGATTTTGCGCTACAACTCAAATCTGTAATGGGCGAAATTGAGAATGCGGCTTTTGGCAGCATTATATTTTGCTCCTTTAATGCTAGCAATAGCGATAATGTTAACGTTGCACCAGCCGACTCCCCTCCTACTACTATATTACTTGCCAAGTATCCTTGCTCCAATAACCATTTATAAGCCGTAACACAATCGTCAACCGCAGCAGGAAATGGAAACTCTGGGGCCAACCTGTAATCAAAAACCAACGACTTTAAACCACATCCTTTGGCAAATTTTGCCACATGCATACGATGCGTAAGACATGAACCCGATATAAAACCACCACCGTGGATATATAAAAGTATCTTATTCTTTATTGGATTTTCAGGAATTATCCACTCGGCCTGCATATCATTCAGCCATACTTTTTCCGTAACAACATCTTTAGGTAGTTTTATTCTTGCAGAAACCCTATCGATACTTTCGCGGAACTTCTCAACCGAAAAACTCTCATCAACAACCTCAGGCTTTAACTTCAGACTAAACAGATGTCTGTTCTTTATTAGTCCTATAACTAATTTACTTCTTAAACTTTGCATAACATTTTAAATTTAACGATGCAAAATTCGTTAATTATAAGAACAAAGAAATTCACCTATGTTAACTTTAAGAATCATTGCTGATTTTTTTCCGAATTCGACTCAACGATTGAGGGGCAACACCCAAAAAGGTAGACAAATGCTTCAAAGGAATCTTTTCGACCAATTCACGAGGATACTCTGCAAGTATTTTTATGTATCGCTCTTCGGCGGTCATTGTTTTGGTTTCGAGAAACAATTTATCGGAAAATTCCTGAATTTCATTCAGCAACTTTCGAATAAAAATATTCCACGAGTTCAATGCCTCTAACTTTTTATATTGCTCAAAAGATATTTGCCAAACAACAGTTTTGTCTAGAGCCTGAATACACTCATTGGCTGCAACTTGCTTTCGGAAACTATTTTTCGAGGTAAAACAGTATGGTGCAATGGTAAATGTTTTAGTAATATCATCACCATCAACAATATAGAAAAACCGAATCAACCCACTTTCAAGAAAGTAAAAGTTCCGACATACCTTTCCCTCTTCCAGTATAGTCTCATTTTTCTCATACTCTCTTCTCTCAAACAGCGGCTCAATCGAGTGCCATTCAGTATCGGTTAACTTTATGTAGGTTTCAATAAATGCCCTAAAATTCATCTCACTTTAATATTTACTCAGGCTTTGCAAAACAATATGCTAAATGTAATAAAATCTATAGTATGTTATTACCATATAGGACTAAGACTAGTTTTTGCTGTAAACTCTCTTTTTTCATACTTTTGTCCAATAATTTTTGATGATAATGGCTAAAACTGATCAAATAGAAAACTTCGATCCTAATGGTATCGGAAATATTTCGGAAAACATTTACGGATTACCATTTAACTGCAACAACGCGAACCTTGTAATAATCCCTGTTCCCTGGGAAGTTACAGTTTCGTATAGTGCTGGAACAGCAAATGCTCCTGAGGCAATCCTTAACGCATCGTACCAAGTTGACTTGTTCGATCCTTACGTGAAGGATGCTTGGAAAATGGGCATTGCAATGGATAAGGTGAGCAAAAAAATAAAATCGCAAAGCACATCGCTACGGAAAAAGGCTGAGGAATATATTGAGATGCTAACTAATGGCGACTCCCCTGAGCAAAATGAGTTGATGAAAAAAATTCAGGATGAAATCAACTTAGCCTGTGCAGAAATCAACAAATGGGTAAAAGCCGAGGCATTAAAATACTTAGATAAAAACAAGCTTGTTGCATTGGTTGGTGGCGACCATAGTACACCACTAGGACTAATTCAGGCATTATCGGACAAACACAGCTCATTTGGCATACTACACATCGATGCTCACGCCGATTTAAGAAGGGCCTACGAGGGTTTTGAATTCTCCCACGCATCGATAATGTATAATGCAATAAAATTGCCTCAGATCAGTAAGTTGGTTCAAATCGGAATTCGCGATTACTGCCAGGATGAATTTGATCTTATTAATGCCGATAAGAGAATCAAAACCTTCTTTGATAGGGATATTAAGCACAATCAATACGAGGGTAAGAACTGGTCGGAAATATGCGATAGCATAATTAAGGAACTTCCACAAAAGGTGTATTTAAGCATTGATATTGACGGATTCGACCCTAAGCTTTGCCCAAACACAGGCACTCCAGTTCCTGGAGGCTTTGAGATGGAGCAAATTATTTATTTAGCGGAGAAGCTTGTTAGTTCGAAACGAAATATAATTGGATTCGACGTAAACGAAGTGGCTCCAGGAAAAGATGAGTGGGATGCCAACGTGGGCGCTCGCTTACTTTACCGAGTAGCCAATTTAGCACTAGTATCTCAACCCAAATAAAAGACAACTTACGATTGCAAGTTGCATACAATAAAAAAAACCGTGAATAAAATATTCACGGTTTTTTATTCCAAACTGTCTATTTTCCTTCAATTGGTTTTAAATAGATGGTAAACTCCATGGGCTTACCTAGAACCTTGTGTTTATCGAGCACACCAGGGCCACAAGTTGCTGTACCTACACCATTCTGAGCATGATCGATATTCACTGTAATAAAATCGGATTTCTTTAGTTCGTTGATATGCTTAGCCTTTTCAATAGCCCGATCGGTGTAAGAATAAGCGCTGAAGTTAAACAACTCCAAACCTTCTATTCGGAAACCAAATCCATTCTTGTTGGTAAGTGTTGCATAACGAACATCGCTTCGGTTTCCGCTTTCGCTAGGAACAACATACTGAAAAAATAAGTCATCGACATTAGACTCATAAAGTGCAACTCTGCCACATTCCCGTCGGTCGGGATAAGTTTCCATTGGCCCTAGTCCAAAATACTTAACCTGACTAAACTCCACGGGAATTCTCATTTGCAAACCAGCCCTTGCAAGAACCTTCACATTTTCTGACGGAATAAACTTTGAGTTGATTTTAATTTCGCCATTGCCGTAAATTGTATAAACTACTTGTGTTGAGATGATCACATTATTGATTGTATCCAACTTATCGATCTCACAATCAATCTGAACCATCTTATCGTTAAGAGATCTCCAGTTACAAACTCGAACATTTTCCAGTAATTTATCTAAGCTATTCTTTTTCCACTCATCGGCATCGTCGCGATAATCGTTTTCTGTTGGAGCTCTATAAAAGTTCGAAGCAGGCCCCTTTTCAATAAGCCTAGTACCCTTATAGGAAAAACCCTGTATTCTGGCTTCACTCTTACTAAAAATCAAATCAAAATGAGAATTTTTAATAGATATCAACCCATTATCCTCTGAAACTTTCAGATTGGGAAGAGAATTCATTTCAGGTTCAATTTTCCTTGATATCCCTAAAGGTAATTGGAATTGATCCCAAGCAAGTTCAAAACTCTTAGGCAGTAAATCGGTAGAATCTTTTGTATAAACCGAGAAGTTAATAAAATACTCTTCCCCAGGCTGAACTTCAAACTTTGGAATATCAATCCTGATAGTTTTTTTCGCACGGGGCTCTAGGTCCAAAGGCGACAATGTTCCCTTAGCAATGCTATCAACTCCATTGGTTATAACCCAGTTTATGTCAAACTGATTCAGGTTCGTAAAATCGTATAAATTTTGAACTTCAAAAATACTATTGCTAAGATCCAACGCTTTAAACTTAAAATACTGGTAAACTTTTTTCACCTCCCAGGCATGAGGTTGAGGCTTTCTATCGGGACGAACTAAACCATCGCAAAGAAAACTTCCATCGCTTGGCACATTCTTAGGGCCATAGTCACCTCCATAGGTAAAATACTCAATACCATTCTTATCTACTTCAAGAAAACCCTGATCGACCCAATCCCAAACTGATCCTCCCTGTAACTGAGGACTGCGATATATTAAATCCCAGTAATCCTTTAATGCTCCAACACTATTTCCCATTGCATGAACATACTCGCACATAATCAGAGGTCTATCGTGTCTTGCTTGTGCCCATTTTTCCAAATATTCAATACTTGGGTACATTGGACAAATAATATCGGTATGGGATCTTTCGCCTGCTCGCTCATAGTGTACTGGCCTGGATTTATCGCGACCATGAATCCACTCCGAAGTTCTTTCAAAATTAACTCCATCGCCAGCCTCATTCCCAAGAGACCAAATAATTACTGAAGCATGATTTTTATCGCGTTCAACCATCCTAACTGTTCTATCCATATGCATGGCAAGCCAAGCCGTATCTTTGGCCAAACTCTTCGATCCGTATCCCATACCGTGCGACTCAATATTTGCCTCATCAATAACATAAATCCCATACTTATCGCATAACTTATACCAATACGGATCATTTGGGTAGTGGCTTGTTCTCACTGTATTGATATTAAACTGCTTGAACAGTTTTATATCTTGCAACATCGATTCTTTGGAAATATATCGGCCTGTAATCATATCGTGTTCGTGTCGATTCGTGCCTTTAATATAAATTGCCCTGCCATTTACAAGCAACTGGCCATCCTTTACCTCAACTTTGCGGAAACCAACCTTGTGGCTTACCACTTCCAGTACTTTTCCCTTTTGATCCTTCAACGAAATTAATAAAGTGTAGAGGTTAGGTGTTTCGGCAGCCCATTTTTTAGGTTCTTTAACCTGTAAGGTATCAAACTCAACAGTAGTTTCTTCATCGTTTAAAACATCTATAAAACGAACACCTTCGGCTACCTTTTTATCATCATCAAACAACTCAAACACAACAGAATATTTAAGAGCGTTCTTACCCGATAAATTCCGTAAAATAACATCAAGATTAAAAGTAGCATCGGTGTAATTCTGATCTAAATCGGGCTTAGCCCAAAAATCTGATATCTGAACATTTGGGGCAGATGTTAAATAAACATCGCGTTCAAATCCGCTAACCCGCCAAAAGTCTTGACACTCTAAATATGCACCATCGGACCAACGATAAACCTGACATGCTAAAACGTTGTCTCCTTTTTTCAGATATTTCGTGATATTAAACTCTGCTGGTAGTTTAGAGTCTTCGCTATATCCAACAAATTGACCATTTACCCAAACGTAGATGTTTGAGCGAACTCCACCGAAAATAATATTCACCTGGCGACCATTCCAATGTTTTGGAATGGTAAAATTTGTTCGGTACGAGCCTACAGGATTATAGCTGTGCGGAATTTCAGGAGGCGACATCTTGCCCATTAATCCCATAAATTCATATGGAGTGTTCACATAAATTGGGTAACCATACCCTTGACGTTCAATGGTATAAGGAACAGTAATTTCGGGCCACTGACTTACATCAAAGTTAGGATCCATAAAAGTCATAGGGCGATCGTCGGGCTTTTCAACGTAGTTGAATTTCCACTTACCATTCAAACACAGGTAATAGGGTGACTTATCCCAATCGTCGACTAACGCAGTTTTTGAATCGGCATAAGGAATAAACGTTGTGTGAGGCTTTTCTTTGTTTATTCCAAAAATCTTTTCGTTCTCCCAGGGTTCGGCCCCTTTACTCTCAATTTCGGGAGAGGATTTTATCTCGGAATACTGCCCCATTGCATTAACCGCAGCAACATACACCTTATATTTTCCTGCATTCCGCATTTTTGTTGCCGAAAAATCGGCAAATCCCTCTTCGTTCAAACTACAAGTACCAGATGAAATTACACCAATACCTTTCCTAACTTTATCGGGGTTTGGAATAGGACTATTCGATTGATACACTCCCCAAACAACAGATATTGCATCCTTTGCTTGTACTTTGAAAGAAGCACTTATACTCTTCGAGTCAAGAATACTTAAATTTATCAATTCTGGTAACTGAACATTCTCTGAGAAAATTTGCGATTCAACAACTTTTGCATTAACAATTTTACCATGATTTTGACTTCCTGATAAATCATTTGCATTACCATTAAAACTCCAACATCCTTGAAGCGCGGGCTCATCGCCATTTAAACATAACTTCATTGACTGTTTAATTTGCTCAGGAGTTCGAGCAATGTTCCAAATTCGAACCTCATCGATTCTACCCTCAAAAGGAACATCGCAGGTACCAATATACCTTATAGGTGTTGGCATGGGTTTTTTACCCTGCATATGCTGAGTCCGATCTACCTCAACACCATTAACATAAAGCACATACCAAGTACCATCGAATGTGGAAGCAATATGATTCCACCTATTCTCCAACAAAACGTTCTCGGCAATAGTTGGATACCAAGATCCATCGGAAAATCCATACTCAACAGATGTGTAGTTGTAAATATACAATCGAGGGCTGCGGCTCGATCCACTGCGCGATCTATCGCCAATAATTCCATACCATGAATCGGTGCTGGGTTGAGGTAAAATCCACGCCTCGATTGTGAATTGATCTCGAACAACCGGAGCATTTTCGCCCAAATCGACATAAGAACTACCGTCAAAAAAAAGCGCTTGGTTTTGAGCTGCAGATTTTTGAACCAGTAATACAAATACTAATATAAAGGCTACAAATTGAAAGATTTTTAGTTTACTCATTGGATCGGATTTAAATGGTACCACTTAAAAAAGTCTTAGTTTTCGGGAATAATAATTGCAGTAAAGCCTCCTCCCTTAACCATTTTGACTTTTAGTTTATCATTTTTAATAACGCTATAAGTTATTATTTTGTAGTCTTCGGCATGCTTGTCAGCGTTAATTCCATCTTGCAACACCTCAACTTTCCATTTTTTATTATCAAGAAAATCTAGGCTCACTTCAAATTCCCGCTCTTCTTCCTGATTATTTAGGGCCGCTAAATACCACTTATCGCCTGTTTTGCGTGCAACTATAAGATATTTGCCAATTTTAGCATCAATAGGGTAGGTTACATCGAAAACCGAAGGAATTTTTGCTATAAATTGCGTACACTCCATTTCCTTTCTATAGTTCGATGGATTATCGGAAAGCATTTGCAATGGGCTCTCAAAAACGACATATAGAGCAACCTGATGTGCTCTTGTTCCAATACTCATTGGACTGCTCCAGGAAATTGAATAGTTCTTTTTATGACGGTTTATCATTGCTCCTGGGGTATAATCCATTGGACCAGCGACCATGCGTGTAAAAGGAAGCGTTAGGTTATGCTCCGGCGTAATCAAATCGCTCCACTTGCAATTTTCCAATCCTTTAACACCTTCGTAAGTTAGTACATTTGGGTAGGCGCGGCTTAATCCTGAAGGCTTAAATGCACCATGAAAATCGACAAGCATTTTATATTCTGCTGCCTTAGCAGCAATTGTTTCGTAAACATTAACCATTTGCTGATCGGCGCGTTGCATAAAGTCAACCTTAACACCAACAACTCCCCACTGCTTAAACTGATTTAACACTTTATCGATATTCTCGTAGAAAGGCTTCCAAAGCACCCAAAGAATTACACCTACATTTTTGCTTTTGCCATACTCAATAAGCTCTGGGATATTAATATCCTCATTGCTTTTAATCAAATTCAGTGTGCTTGCAGACCAACCCTCATCAAGAATAATATACTCCAACCCAAAATCAGCCGCAAAATCAATATAATACTTATAGGTCTCGGTGTTAATTCCCGATTTAAAATCGACGCCCCAAATATTATTATCGTTCCACCAATCCCACGCAACTTTTCCGGGCTTTACCCAGCTAAAATCGTCCTTACTTGTCCTTGAGAGATTATACACTAGCTGATTTTCGAGCAACTGCTTATCGGTTTCGGCAATTGCAAACACTCGCCAAGGAAGCGAACGCCGACCATTTGTTCTGGCTATATAGTCAGCCTCGGCTGTAATTATTTCATTCCTGTCTGGTCCACGCTCCGAAGGATTAACTGCATTTACTGCTTTAGGGAACAATGATTTGAGTGTATTTCCCTCAACCTTTTTAAGGAATAAGCAAGGATAATCGTAAAGATCAGCATCGGTTATAACAATACTTACTCCCTCCTTTGTTTGCACCAACAGCGGCAACGATGAAAATTGACCATTAGACAAAGCGCTTAACTTGTCATCAACGTAAATTCTTTCATAATGCGACTGCAATTTATCCTCCTTAGGAAAGAGTACCCTTGAATCATCGGGGAATTTAAGTGTAATGTCCTCGTTATTTATCGCGATATTGTTATCAAACCCTAATAGTAAACGATAGGCAAAGCCATTATTATATAGCCTAAACTCTACTGAAATAGTTCTACTTAATTGAACTATTAACTTACTATAATCCACACTAAGATTTCGGAACTTAGTTGGGACAATACTCTCTATATATTCCGACTCAACAGTTGAACTACTCTTCTTGGAATTCAACGTGCCAACCAACTCATCACTTTGATTTATTGTAATGTTAAAAGAACCCTTATCAATTACCGATTTTTGCTGGCACATCAAACTCCACTCTACACCTTTATCAACCTTTACTGTAAGTTCGATTTTGCCATCGGGCGACTGCAATTGGTAGTTTTTGGCAATCGAAATTTGCGATATGGCTATTAGTACAATTAGGAGGTAAGTTCGGCACATGGAATTTGTTATTTATTGATTAAACATAACCCTGATCATTCAGAATTGTAAATATACAATTAAAATAAAAACAGGTATGCACTGTTAGTATAAAATATTATCTATATATCATTTTTTTCAGTATTAGTTTTGTTATTTATCTGTTTTTTTCATAATATTGCCTACCAGTTCATACCTGTGAAAGTATAAAATGTCAAAGAAGATAATAAGCGTAGAGAGAGAGTCTGCTGTATCGAAGTACAAGCAGATTGTGGCCACAACAATCGAGTCAATAAGTATAGGAAAATTAAAGGTGGGCGATAAAATGCCTAGCATTAACAATGTTTGCAAATCGTTCAATATCTCGCGCGACACTGTCTTACTTGCGTACAAAGAACTAAAGGCTCGTGGAATTATATCCTCTGCACCAGGTAAAGGATACTACATTGAAACCACGAATGTTGACCTCACCCACAAAGTATTTGTCCTCTTTGATGAGCTAAACGCATTTAAGGAGAATCTATACAACTCGTTCCTTGAAGAGTTGAACAACAATGTACTAGTCGAAATATTCTTTCATCACTTCAATCGTAAAGTGTTCGATTCACTGCTTCATGAAAACAATGGACTTTATACAACCTATGTTGTAATGCCGGCAAAATTCAACAACATCTCGGAACAACTAGCAAATTTAAACGGTAGAGTTATTATACTCGATCAGCTTCCTGAAGAGCTATCAAAAAAATTCCCATCTGTTTATCAAAACTTCGAGAAGGATACATATAATTCGTTGATGTCGGGCAAGAAGCTAATTTCCAAATACAGGAAACTTATAATGATCTATCCGGGAGGGAAAGAACCCGAAGGGCAGTTTAAAGGATTTATCAAGTTCTGCAATGAAACAGGAATTTCGTTCGAACTAATTAGCGGTTTAACCGAAAGACAAATATCCAAAGGTGAAGCATACATTGCCATATGGGATAGTGATTTAGTTAAAATTATTACATCGGCAAAGTTGCAGGGGCTGGAGATTGGACAAGACGTTGGAATTATATCGTACAACGACACTGAACTTAAACAAGTAGTGGCCAACGGAATAACAACAATCTCAACCGATTTTAAAGCAATGGGTAAAACCTTGGCAAACCTCGTACTTACAAAAAAAAATATTCAGATCGAAAACCCTGCTTCCCTTATTGTTCGGGAGTCGCTATAGTTAAAAATCTGTTTCAACAATATTTTCCTTGAATTTTGCCTCATACACCATGTAATATGCAAATTGACGAAATAAAAGATTTATTTTATAACAACTTCGGGAGTTCATGCCGGATATTCTCTGCTCCCGGACGAATTAACATTATTGGCGAACACACCGACTATAATAATGGATTTGTTCTGCCAGCAGCCATTGATAAAAGAGTTTACTTAGCAATTGCGGCAACAGACGATTGGGTAATTACAATTAATTCGGTTGATTATAACGAAACAGTATCATTTAACCTGTTCGCATCAGCCGTTGCATTACCACACTGGGCAATATACCCATACGGCGTTGTACAAGAAATAAAAGAATTGGGTTGCTTACTAGGTGGTTTTAACGCAGTTGTCTGTGGCGAAATTCCAACCGGAGCAGGTCTTTCGTCCTCCGCAGCTCTCGAAAGTGTTTTTGCTTTTGCACTGAATACTTTATTCAAACTCAACTTAAGCACATTGACTTTAGCCAAAATTGGCCAAAGAGCAGAGCACAACTTCGCCAAGGTTAAATGCGGCATTATGGATCAGTTTGCATCGCTGCATGGCAAAAGTGGGCAAGTAGTTAAACTCGACTGCCGCTCATTAGACTATGAGTACTTCCCCTTGGAACTCGGCGATTACGAGTTTATCTTGGTCGACACAGGTGTTAAGCATAGCCTTGCCTCATCGGAATACAACCTTAGGCGACAGCAATGCGATGAGGGTGTAAAAGCTTTGCAGCAAATCAACACTGCAATAATGAGCCTCCGTGATATTACTCTTAAAGATTTGACAACTATAAAAGGGACAGTCAGCGAAAAGGTATACCAGTGCTGCGAATACGTTGCAGAAGAAAACTCTAGAGTTTTAGACACCTGTAATGCGCTAACCAACAATCAAATTGAAAAAGTTGGCGAACTAATGTACCAATCGCATGCTGGACTTAGAGATAAGTACAAGGTTAGCTGCGAAGAACTTGACCTACTCGTAGATACTGCACTTTCCATCAATGGAGTAATTGGTAGCAGAATGATGGGCGGTGGCTTTGGAGGCTGTACCCTAAACCTGGTAAAAAAGATGAGAGCTGGAGAGTTTAAAGCAAAAATCGAAATTGCATATATTCAAAAATATGGCAAAAAACCTGCATTTTATGAAGTAACCATCGATAAGGGTGCTGATGAAATCGAATAATTGCATTTGAATACTATTAAAAGTTGAAATAAAAAACACAAGCATATTCATAATCAAAAGCATAATATACTATCCTATAAACACAAAAAATGCCCGTTAAGCAAATAACGGGCATTATAATTGAATTAATATTCAAACTATTAACCCTTCTTCATCAACTCTCGCTGAGCCTTTATCTGCTTGCGATACTTCGATTTAACCTTACGATTAACCTTAAACATTACTTGTTGGGGCTGGTATATTTGGCTTGTACCAATCTTATGCAAGGTATACTTATCGCCGGTTCTTATATCCTTCACAAATAAATCTGAAACATACTCTTTTTTATATCCTGCATATAAATTTACCCCGTTGTTACCTGCCTCCATAAGATCGCTTTCCAGAATATATTTGCAAGTATTAGCTAAACTCTTGTACTCTGATCGTTTTGAAATTACATACTTGAACGGGTACTTTTTCACCTTACTCCTCAATATTTTGTTCGCTCTAATTGAGGCCTCATTCCTTTTTCTATACATCCTTTTCATTGATGCGGGCATCTCCTCGTCAATTGGAGTTAACTCATATTCAAAAAAGATAATTGTTTCCTTATCCAGATCGTCAGGTAATCCTTTATGTGTTGTTTGTGAGAAGACATTAAAATTTGAAAAAATCCAAAAGAAAAAAATTAAACTAGTTAGTCTCATTTTTGCAATTTTTTAAGGTTATTATCTAATTCTTCAAATAGTGCTTTAAAATTTGATCTGGATATTATGAATTGATGATCGTATACCAATAGGCTCTTTTTACCAGGTTTTGATATCCATAACGAGTATGAATAGTCATTAATGGCAGCATTATATGCTATAGATACATTGATGATATATTTATACTCAACACCCTGAAGTTCTT
The DNA here is from genome assembly GCA_008933525.1 of Bacteroidales bacterium. Taxonomy (GTDB): domain Bacteria; phylum Bacteroidota; class Bacteroidia; order Bacteroidales; family Tenuifilaceae; genus SB25. The sequence continues at coordinate 12,376 of WBUV01000036.1, forward strand.
TCTTAAAAACCTCAAAATTTCGTTGACGAATTGTAGGATTTTCGTTGATATGGTAATAATAAACAACATTAAAACCCATTGCTCCGAGTTGGTCCGATGTTATCTGAAGTACCTTTTCATAATCCTCTTCGCTGCAGTATATACCATATATACATTTTGCGGTTAAAATATCGCTGGGTAATTTCCCGCAATACCCAATATTGGGAAAAACAAGAAACAGTAACAAACTAATTGTTACAACTAATCTTTTCATCAGTTTAAAAATATTTTAATTGATAATCGGGCTGGTATTTAGCACATTGGAGAGTACAAACAACAAATCACAACGACGCTAAAAACAATATTAAAAGTAACAAAAATTCTTCTCCGCAAATAAATTCACAATATTTTTTTCAACTTTTTTGGGCAGAATTGATTAATTATAAATTATTTCAACAACAGTTCACCAGTAATAGTATTCACTGTTCAGAAAACCAAAAACATACATCACAACGAGTATTATTTTCTCAAGATTTTATCCATCGATTTTCCTTTAGCCAACTCATCGATTAGCTTATCCAGATACCGGATTTTCTGCATCAGCTTGTCGTCAATTTCCTCGACACGATACCCACAAATTACACCAGTAATTTTTGACACATTTGGGTTTAAAAGCGGTGCTTCAGTAAAGAATCTTTCAAAACTCGTTTTGTTATCCAAATGCCTTTGGAGCATTTGCTCGTCGTACCCGGTTAGCCAAAAAATAATTGTATCGACTTCGGCTTTGGTGCGCCCTTTCTTCTCCGCCTTTTGAATATACAACGGATATATGATAGCAAAAGGAGTTGCGAATATTTTTGAATTATCCATAACGGTTTATTTTGAGTCAACTATTTACTATTGCAATTAAACTGTTTTAATTCTATAGTGCAACTGAACAAGTCCACTATCGAATTTTTTAACTGAAACAAGTTCAAGTTCCTGTTCGGGTCGGACATCCTTAAAGAGTTTCACTCCATCGCCAACCAAAATAGGTATTATTGAGATTATCAATTCATCAAATAGTTTATCCCTTAGCAACAGATTTACAATCTCAGCACCACCATCGCAGAAGATATTTTTTCCGCTTTTTGATTTCAAATCGAATACTAATTTCCTAAGGTCTCCATTATAGAAAATTAAATTGTCTTCACGGGGCTTTGACTGCCTTGTTATAATGTACGATTCCTTATCGGTGTGTGGAAAACCGTAACCATGACCCACAACCCAATCGTAGGTTTTACGGCCTAATATTACAGTGTCAACAGAGGCAATAAATTCGCCATAGCCATAATCCTCACCTTCACGTTGAACTATGTTCAAAAAATCTAAATTATCGTTAGGCTGGGCAATATATCCATCCAAGGAACAGGCTATTTAAA
>WBUV01000499.1 GCA_008933525.1 Bacteroidales bacterium
CGGCTAAAGAATCGACGTTTCCAAAAATTCCCAATCAAAGGAATAGTCTGTAGTTTAGCCGTTGTTTTCGGAGTGTGCCAAAGCATTTCAATATCCTCACGAGCCGACAGAGGAACTTTCCCACCAGAATCCATAAGTAAATCAATTTGATCCGAAAGTAGTTGAACTCCATCGGAACTGAGCATTCCAACGCTGAACTGGCGCCAATAACTCTCCTTCTCCTTCTGAAGTAAACGTTTACGAGTTTCTGCAACAGCATCAGCAATTTTAAACGATCGAGGCTCCTCCTCCATTTCAGATCTTTCAACTAAAAACTCCCCAACCTTTTCCCAGTTGGCATCGGCCATAAACCTATTCTCCTTAAGTTTTTCTATCTCCTTTTCTCCACTCAGCCTAATTTGCTGCATCGACTGCTGCATAAGACCGGCCTTTATTTCTCCAATTTTCGACAAACCAAGTTTATCAATAAGCCACTTAACTGTTGTAGCGTTAATTAACGATGTAAGAATCACAATCCCAGCAGTTAACGACAAAACTTGCGAACGGACATCCATTGGTATCTTCTCCTCAATTGCAACAATAAGAGCTAAAGCTAAACCGACAGCACCACGTAAACCACCCCACCAAAGTACGATGGAATCCTTGAAGGATATTCCATACCCAATTTTCTTCATCAATGGGTAGAAAATATAAATTGTACCTAACCTTGCAACATGAATACCTATATAAACAATAAGCAACACTAATAAATCGTTCAAAGTATAATTTACTTGCTGCGCAATAACCACACCTACAATAATAAAAATCAACGTATTAGCAATAAAAGCGGCAAGTTCCCAGAACTCGTGCAAAAAATGTGTTACACCAGGACTAACCCTAGTTTTACCTGGGCCAGCCATAGATATTCCAAATGAAACAACAGCAATAACCCCAGAAACATGAAATATATTCTCAGCCAAAAAGAATGTTAGATATGCAGCCCCAATAACAACGGTAATTTCAATTAAGGCATCGTTGAAAACCCTTTTTATCCATCCAATAATTAGCCATCCCACAACTCCACCAACAACAATACCGCCAATGGCAACCCTTAGGAACTCAACAAAGGCATTACCACCAGTGGCGCTACCAATAATTGAAGCAAAGATTGTCATAAAAATCACGATTGCAGTACCATCATTTAGCATCGATTCACTCTCAGTGATGGTGGAAAGTTTTTTACTAGCTCCAACCTCCTTTAAAATAGCAACAACTGCAACAGGATCCGTTGCGCTAATAATTGCACCAAAAAGTAAGGCAAACATCCAATTCCAACTTCCAAGTCCCCAACCTAAACTGTTTATCATCATTACAAAAAGTGCAGTGATAATAATTGCGACAACGATACCAGGAATGGCAAGAATCAAGGCATTTCCAAGCGATTTTTTGAACGTATGTATATGCAATGCATAAGCGGCCTCAAAAATTAAGGTAGGCAAAAACAAATAAAGGATTAAGTGAGGATCTATACTACCCGCCCATTTCACAGAATCGGCAATTGGCGCTAAACCAAATTCGAGCAACAACTCGGAACGAGTTAAAACACCAAGTATTAACCCAATAATCAATAATGATATTGTGTAAGGCAACGGTCCTTTTTTCAGTAAATGGCGAGTGGCCGTTCCCACAAATAGCGATATCACAATAAATAGCAATGGAGCGAGGTTTGTTGCATGCTCATTTTGTTCCTCATGTCCAGCAACCTGCTGATGATTATCTTGCTGATGAACATCAGTTTGCTCGGCTTTATGAACTGCCAAAGAATCGCTTGCCGATGCTGTATTAGAAAAAAGCATTCCAAAAGCAAGGAATGCTAACAACGATGAGATTAACAAAAATCCCAATATTTTTGCGGACTTAATCATAACTGCCAATTTTAACAGCAAGTTATGAAATTAGATTGAAGTATAGTGCGAAGTGCTGAATTTATTTTTTTAGATTGATTTTACGATTTCCCGTCCAACATCTTCTGCAAAGCGTACATCTCATCCCTATATCGGGCAGCCTCAATAAAGTTCAACTCTTTAGCCTCCTTCTCCATCGATTTCTTAGCCTTCTCGATTGCTTTTACAAGTTGCTCCTTGCTCATGTACTGAACAACAGGGTCGGCAGCATAATCAACCTTTTCGGGCTCAACGTAAACATTTACAGTTTGGCCAGTTGAAAGTTTACCCCCAAGTATTGATGTTTTGGCCTTAACAATTTGTGTTGGTGTAATGCCATTCTGCTCGTTATACTTCAACTGCTTTTCACGTCGACGATTGGTT
>WBUV01000037.1 GCA_008933525.1 Bacteroidales bacterium
ATACTGGGGCAATTTTTGAGGTTAAAGCTACCGATGCTGAGATTGGCAGTATTTGTGGTGGTGGCCGCTACGATGACCTAACTGGTATTTTCGGGTTGAAGAACGTTAGTGGCGTTGGAGTTTCGTTTGGTGCCGACCGAATTTACGATGTAATGCTTCAGCTATATCTGTTCCCCGAAAGCTTGCTTTCATCAACCCAGGTAATGTTTGCCAACTTCAGCAGTAAGGAGGCAGCCTACTGTCTTAAAGCAATTCGTGAACTGCGCAATGCTGGGGTGAGCGCTGAGCTATACCCCGATTCTGCCAAAATGAAAAAACAGTTCGATTACGCCAATAGCCGTAAAATAAAATTTGTGGTGATTGCTGGTGAAAACGAGGTTCAAAACAATCAGCTTTCGGTTAAAAATATGGAAACAGGCGAACAGGTTTCCATTGCGTACTCCGAAATATCAAACTACATCAAGAAAAATATCTAAAACAAACATAAACCAATGATTAAGACACACCAAATATCGCCCAAACCATTAACCTGGGAGTTGATGGACGATTTAATCAACTCGCAGTATAAACTTGAATTATCTAAGGAGTCTGTTGAACTTATCAGTAAGTGCCGCAACTACCTCGATGCCAAGATGGAGAACGAAAGCACTCCAATTTATGGCATTACAACTGGCTTTGGTTCACTTTGCAACCGCACCATTTCAAAAGATGAACTTTCGCAATTGCAGAATAACCTTGTGATGTCGCATGCTTGTAGCACTGGCGATGAGGTTGCTCCCGAAATTGTTAAGTTGATGCTTTTCCTAAAAGCACACGCCCTTTCGTTGGGACATTCAGGTGTTCAGGTTGAAACAGTTCAGCGTATTGTCGATTTTTACAATAACGATATTCTCCCTGTGGTTTACGACCGTGGCTCACTAGGGGCATCGGGCGATTTGGCGCCACTTTCAAACCTATTCCTACCATTGATTGGGATGGGTGAGGTTCGTCATAATGGCAAAATCCGTCCAGCAGAGGATGTTCTGAAAGAAATGAACTGGAAACCCATCGAGCTCCGCTCAAAGGAAGGATTAGCATTACTGAATGGTACTCAGTTTATGAGTTCTCACGGTGTTTATGCAATGGTCAAAGCCTTCAAGATTGCAAAGATTTCCGACATTATTGGAGCTATTTCGCTTGAGGCTTTCGATGGTAGAATTGATCCTTTCCATGCTAACATACAGAATGTTCGTCCACATCAAGGACAAATTGAAACTGCACGTAATCTCAGAAAGATCCTTGAGGGTAGCGAGTTAATTGCTCGTCCCAAAAAGCACGTACAGGATCCATACTCGTTCCGCTGTATGCCTCAGGTTCACGGAGCATCCAAGGATGCCATTAACTACGTTGCAGGTGTTCTCTTAACCGAAATAAATTCCGTTACCGATAACCCAACCATCTGGCCCGATGAGGATTTAATTATCTCAGGTGGAAATTTCCATGGTCAACCACTAGCCATAACTTACGATTTTCTGGCAATTGCCCTTGCAGAGTTGGCAAATATCTCAGAGCGCCGAACGGCTCAGTTGATTCTAGGCTTACGAGGACTTCCAGAATTTTTAGTGGCAAACCCAGGGTTAAATTCAGGTTTCATGATTCCACAGTATGCTGCAGCAGCAATGGTAAGCCAAAACAAGCAACTATGCACACCAGCATCGGTCGATTCAATTGTTTCGTCGAACGGACAGGAAGACCATGTAAGCATGGGCGCCAATGCTGCAACAAAGTTACTTAGAGTGATCGATAACGTTGAACGAATACTAGCCATTGAACTTTTTGATGCTGCACAAGCGTTGGAGTTCCGTCGCCCAGCAAAATCATCACCATATATCGAGGAGTTTATAGCGGATTACCGTCAAATTGTACCTTTTGTTAAAATAGACAAGATAATGTACAAGGAGATGGACAAAACCGTTGAGTTTATCCGTCAAGGAAAATTTGAGCGATAGTGTAAATGATATCAAAGAAAATCCTCGGCATAACCGAGGATTTTTTATTTAGTTTATTTCGAGAAGTTCAATTGGTAGTTTAATTATTTGTTTTAAGTCACGGCCCCAATCGCGCATATCGGTATCATCTGATTCGTAATGGCAAATAATTTCAACGTTTAAGCCTTTAGCATACAGTTCCTCTAAACGTTTCAGCAAGGCTCCTAGGTAATGCTCAGAGCAACCATTAACAAAGGTTAGATAAAAGTGGACAGTTAATTTAGACGGGTTGTACTCGGTAGTATAAACTTGAAACCATCTTAGTATTGGGGAGAAAAATGATTTTGGATCGCTGGGTATTAGATTTCCGATCATTGCAATTTCACCAGAATTAATCGAACACCTAACTTCGGGGGTCTCAGTTGTTGCAGGGATATGTAGGTCGATTAAATCAACAAGGTTTTCACTTTCAATCATAACTCAAAAATAAATTAACGGCAACAAATGTAAAAAAAAGTTAAAATGGAACTAGGTTTTCCAAAAATATTTGACGATTAAATTTACTTCTTTTCTTCTTTGCCCGATTCCTTTACCTTTTGCAAAAGATACCCTTTAAATTCGTAGTTAGACTGATACAGTAGCATTATTTTTTTTGGCGACAGAATTGTTTTAAGTCTAGTATTGAACTCGGCTAAAAGTTCTGTTTCCTGCCTATGTGAATTAACGTAACGGTTGGTATAGTTTACTATGTCTGCATCGGAAAGTTTGTCGCTCTCCTTCAAAAACTCTTCCACAAACTTTCTACGTTCCGATAGAATTGTATTTTTTCTATCCCAGTACTCGTCGTAAATTGGCCAAAATAGTTTTGCCTCGTCGGGTGTAAGCTCCAACTTTTTAGTAAGAAAGGCAACCTTTTCTGCTTTAAGAGCCTTCTCATTATCGGTTTTAGTTGTTTGGGCCGATAACGAAAAACTTATGGCAAAAAACAGAAAAACACCAACTATTCTACAAACTGCTTTCATGGCTGAATTTCCTTTTTCTCATCAATTATGGTAATACAATTATTGCTTCGAATATAGTATCGATGGTACATTTCGCGTGTAGCCTCATTAATTGTATCCTGCTTCTTTCTATTTTCAATGGAACGATATAGGTCAATATCTTCAAAGTCAGAAATACTGCGACTCACAATCTCTACATAGTCTGTGCCAACATGTCTGGAGTTATGCTGACTTACTGGACGAGATAAATAATAACCAAAGTATGCTATTACTGCCATAAAGGCAAAACCAGCAGCAAAAGCAAGCTGTGAGCGAAAAGTTACAACCCAACCACCATTTTCTGTAACGGTTTCTGAAGCAGAGGTTTCGGCTTGTATTCGTGCTTGAATCTTTGCTGGCAAATTATCAAAATAACCATCAGGAACAGAGAATGGTAACTCTCGTCCTGCTTTAAACTCTATTTTTTCCTTCTCACTCATCACTACTGATGTTTTCTAAATTTATGATGGTATTATATCAACAAGGTTTAATCCTCTTCCAAAAATTTCTCTATTTTTTTTACTGCATGATGAAATGATGCCTTAAGCGCACCCACCGACGTTCCCAACACATCCGACATATCCTCGTACTTCATTTCGTCATAATACTTCATATTGAAGACTATTCTTTGCTTTTCGGGCAGTTTCAATATAGCTTGTTGAAGTTTAATTTGCAGTTCATCGCCATCAATATGAGGATCGCTCTCAAGTGTTTTACACAATTGTTGTTCCACATCCACTAATGGCAGTAAAAATTTTGTTTTCTTTTTCTTTAAAAAAGTCAATGCTTCGTTAGTAGCTATGCGATATAGCCATGTAAACAACTGAGAATCTTCACGAAACGACTCCAGACCACCCCATACTTTTAGAAAGGTGTTCTGGATAACATCGTCGGTATCGTCGTGGCTAATTACTATTTTGCGAATGTGCCAGTAAAGGCGTTCCTGATACTTCCGCATAAGCAGATTAAATGCGTAGTTTTTTGTTTCGCAATTGCGAAACATTTCCAGCAGTTCCCTGTCGGAATAACTATTCATTCAATCGTTGGATTTAATTTATTTTCTGGCAATTGCCTTTAGTGCTGCATCTACAATATTTGGAGTATCCAAACCATATTTAACCATAAGATCGGTTGGAGTACCACTCTCGCCAAACATATCGTTCACGGCCACCATCTCCAGTGGAGTTGGTAATTTGCGTGCAAGAACCTGAGCAATGCTATCGCCTAAACCACCATTCATCATGTGTTCCTCGGCCGAAACTGCACAACGTGTTTTGCTAACCGAACGGATAATTGCTTCTTCGTCCAAAGGTTTTATGGTGTGTATATTGATAACCTCGGCGGAGATTCCTTTTTCTGCAAGAATATCGGCGGCTTCCAGTGCTTTCCACACTAAGTGTCCTGTAGCAAAAATTGAAACCTGACTTCCTTCCTGAAGCGTAATTGCTTTACCAATTACAAACTCTTGGTCGGCTGGGGTAAAGTTTGGAACGGCAGGACGACCAAATCGTAGATAAACAGGTCCAATATGCTTTGCAATAGCCAATGTAGCGGCCTTTGTTTGATTATAATCGCAAGGGTTAATAACCACCATATTGGGAAGCATTTTCATCAATCCCAAATCTTCCATCATTTGGTGGGTGGCTCCATCTTCTCCTAACGTTAAACCTGCATGCGATGCGCAAATCTTAACATTCTTGTTGGAGTAAGCAACGCTTTGGCGGATTTGGTCGTAAACACGTCCTGTTGCAAAGGCTGCAAATGTTCCCGCAAAAGGTATTTTACCGCCAATGGTTAAACCAGCAGCCATTCCAATCATATTTGCCTCGGCAATACCAGTTTGAACGAAACGCTCAGGGAAGTCCTTAACAAAATCGTCCATTTTAAGCGAGCCAATTAAATCAGCGCAAAGTGCAACAACGTCTGAGTTAGATTTTCCAAGTTCGTAAAGTCCAGCACCAAAGCCTGAACGAGTATCTTTGTTTCCAGTTGAAGTATATTTCATTGTGTAATAAGTCTTAAGCGTTACGTTTCATTCTTTCCATTGCTTCCTTGCGAATCTGACCAATTATTACAAGTTCAGCTGTTGCCTGATTGGTTGCAAGTGGTATATTGTTTACGTTACAAGCCTCGAGTAGATGGCGAATATCCTCGTGGTGTGCTTGAACCACTTTGTGGTCGCGAAGGAAAATTACGATATCAACCTCGCCCTTTTCAATCATACTGGTAATCTCATTGTAACCACCATATTGTCCTTGACTAAGGTGTCGACATTTAATTCCCTGCTCCTCAATGAATTCTGCAGTTCTTCCAGTTGCAAGTAAATTAACACCAGGCAACCACTCTTCGTGCTCTTTAAGGAACTTAACCAGCTCAGGTTTTTTTGCATCGTGTGCAATTACTGCAATATTTTTCATCTTTTTTGATCGTTAAAGATTCATCAAACTAAAAATCACCAATAGTTTCGGGTAATTGAGCCATTGCCTTCTCAAACTCTTCGTTACTTGGGGCTTTTCCATGCCATTTATGAGTTCCCATCATAAAATCGACACCCATACCCATTTCGGTCTTCATAAGAATCACTACTGGCTTTCCTTTCCCTGTAAGGTTTTTGGCCTCAACAAAAGCTTTTAAGAGTTGCGCCATATCATTACCATCAGTTTCTACAACATCCCAACCAAACGATAACCATTTTAGCTTTAAATCACCTAGAGTAACAACTGAATCTACAGGTCCATCTATTTGTTTACCGTTATAGTCAACGGTTGCAATTAGATTGTCAATTTTCTTTGCAGCGGCAAAAAGAACAGCTTCCCAGATTTGACCCTCCTGCAACTCACCATCACCGTGTAAGGTGTAGATTAAACTCTTGTCACCATTGAGTTTCTTTGCTAAAGCAGCGCCACACGCTACCGACAAACCTTGTCCTAGCGAACCTGATGCTATTCTAATTCCTGGCAAATGTTCGGCTGGAGTTGGATGGCCTTGCAACCTTGAATCGATTAGTCGAAATGTAGAAAGTTCTTTCACATCGAAGTAACCACGGCGGGCAAGAACACTATACCAAACTGCTGAAAGGTGTCCGTTTGATAAGAAAAACAAATCCTCACCTGCTCCATCCATGGAGAACTTTTGCGGATTGATGTTTAGCACATCAAAGTAAAGTGCAGTGAAAAAATCAGCACATCCTAAAGAACCACCAGGATGGCCACTTGCTGGTTTATGTACCATACGAATTACATCGCGGCGAACCTGCGCTGCAATCTTCTTAAGATTTTCAATATCAGTCATTTAATGATAAATTTCAAGATTTTTCCCAATTTGCAAAGGTAATACTTTTTGTGTTGAAAAAGCAAAGCCCTTCTTATTGTTGCCCTGCTTAATGTTAAATAGAATAAAAAATAGTGATCCGAAACCATTGAAAGGCTTCGACCAATAAATAACTATGAATACATGAGTTTATAGCCAGGTAATAAGATACTCGTCGTGCTGAGCACCTTTCGATTCCTCTTTATCCAACTCAACCTTAACACCAAAAACTTTTGATTTACGGATTAATGCATCGAGCAAACCAAGCTGTATTTGAGTATTAAAAATTTGTGTCTTTCGCATTAAAATTGACTTCTCGGTTGTCGACACAATTTCCCAACCTCGCTTCTGAGGATCCTGAACACCCTTTTGGGCAGTAAGTATAAGTGCTTTCATAATGTCAACTGGCGAACTTGCCTCGTTCACCATATTGTTATCGACCATAACTTTATATGTAGATTCACCAATATTTCTACCTATCTTAATGAGGTTAAATTTCCCAAGTTTATGGTCTATCCAATCACACATATCGATATACACCTGAATTGGCACTTTGTTGTTTGGTTTTGATAGATCTAAACCCTTCGCCATTTCGAACAGTTCCCAATAATCGTTCTTTTTATCCTGATAATTCTTTAAAATATCGATTATTGCCCATGCATAAAGGGTAACGTTTTCAACTGATGAGTCCATAATTAAGCTACGTTTAGGGGGTTAAAAAACACTTCACAATTTCCTGACAAATATAAATTATGGCAAACGTATTTCTATTTTTTACACCTAATTTAGCACATCAGTCTATTTTTTTATTCTTTTACAGTCTTTTAAACTTTTAACGGCATGTTTTTTACACCATTTACTTAACGCTTTTACCATAATTAATATGTATAGTATAAAGCCAATGGGCTAATCTTCTATATTTTGCATAATTCATCAAATGAAGTAACTTTGCCGGCTATAAAAAAATAACAATAGATGGGTTTACAGTGTGGAATTGTTGGTTTACCGAATGTTGGAAAATCAACTTTATTTAATTGTTTATCGAATGCGAAGGCACAATCGGCAAATTTTCCTTTTTGTACGATTGAACCTAACGTAGGTGTAATTACAGTTCCCGATGACAGACTAGTAGTTCTGGAACAGCTAGTTAAACCTAACAGAGTGGTTCCTACAACCGTGGAGATAGTTGACATTGCTGGTTTAGTGAAAGGTGCAAGTAAAGGTGAAGGTCTGGGCAATAAATTTCTAGCAAACATCCGAGAAACCGATGCCATTATTCACGTTATAAGGTGTTTTGATGACGACAACATAACTCATGTCGACGGAACAGTAAATCCTGTACGAGACAAAGAGGTAATTGACATGGAGTTGCAACTAAAGGACTTGGAAACAATTGAGAGCAGAATTTCAAGAACCGAAAAAATTGCAAAAACAGGTAAAGATGCTGAGGCTCGCAAGGCATACGAGTTACTACTTCGATATAAAGAGGCTTTAGAAAAAGGCAAATCGGCTCGAACTGTTGAACTGACAGAACCAGAAAAAGATATTGCCAAGGAGTTCTTTCTTCTAACGAACAAACCGGTACTTTATGTTTGCAACGTAGACGAAGGTTCTGTGGTGAATGGCAATAAATATGTTGACCAGCTTCGAGCATCGGTTGCTGATGAAGATGCAGAAATACTAATAATTGCTGCAAAAACCGAAGCCGAAATTGCCGAATTGGAAACATTCGAGGAGCGTCAAATGTTCCTTGCAGACCTTGGTCTTAAGGAATCGGGAGTGGTAAAGCTTATCCGCCATGCATATCATTTATTGAATTTACAAACCTATTTTACTGCAGGCGTTCAAGAGGTACGAGCCTGGACTTTCCATAAAGGTGATTTAGCTCCGCAAGCTGCAGGGGTTATTCACTCCGACTTTGAGAAGGGATTCATAAGGGCCGAGGTTATTAAATACGACGATTACGTAAAGTATAAAAGCGAACAGGCTTGCAAGGAAGCAGGTAAAATGCATGTTGAGGGAAAGGAGTACGTTGTTCAGGATGGTGATATTATGCACTTCCGATTCAATGTATAAATGCACATACAAATTACAAAGACCTGAATACTTGAACATTCGGGTCTTTTTTTTTGCTATCTGAAAAAAAATTAAAAAAACGATAGGGTATTTTTAGGGTAAAGTATCATAATAGCAAAACAACAAAAATGCTGTTAAATTTTTAAACTGATATAACTATGAAAACACTATCGAACATTATCAGAAAAAGCCTAAAGATATCAGCTGTGGCTATTGCCATGCTTATCTCGGCTTCAGTTATTGGTCAAGAGGCCGATTTCCACACAATTAATGGTGTAATTAAGGATTCCAAAACAAAAGAACGAGTTGTATTTGGAAACGTGTCGGTTCCAGGAACCAATATTGGAACAGTTGCAAACTCGGATGGACAGTTTACAATTAAGATTCCAAAATCGCTAAACATCAAAGAATTTGAGATTTCGCATCTTGGTTATCAAAACAAAAAATTTGCGATAACTGAAAATGGAAAATCAGAACAAACATTTCTAATTGATGCTGCCTCAGTAGAACTTAAAGGAGTAGTTGTTCGCCCAGAGGATCCACGAATGATTGTTAGCCAAGCAATAAACAAAATTGGAACAAACTACAGCAACCACTCAAGTACACTTACCGGATTCTACCGCGAAACTATTAAGCAGCGAAAAGATTACATTTCTATTGCAGAAGCTGTTACAGAAATTTACAAAACTCCCTACGATTTCACACTAGAATCGGATAAGGTAAAAATTCTAAAAGGACGTAAAGGTAGCAATGTGAAAAAAGCCGATACTCTAATGGTTAAAATGCAAGGTGGCCCACATGTATCATTATACCTCGACCTTGTGAAATACCCCGATCTACTTCTAAGCAGCGAGGAAATCTACAATTACGACTATGAAATTGTTGACATGGTAAGCCTCGACAATGAACCAAACTACGTTATTTCGTTCAAACCAAGAGTACAGTTAGAATATCCTCTTTACTCAGGTAAACTTTACATAGCAGTAGAAAGTCTAGCCGTAACAATGGCAGAATTCAGCCTCGATATTAGCGATGTTGATAAAGCCACTCGGATTTTTGTAAAGAAAAAACCTACTGGCTTAAGATTCGAGCCACAAAGCACTAGTTATCTTGTTACTTACAAAAAACAAGGCGACAAGTACTTCCTTAACTATATGCGTAACGAGATTAAATTCAGAGCCGACTGGCGAAGAAAGATTTTCCAAACCACATACACAGTTATGTCCGAAATGGTTATAACCGAGCGTAAAACTGAAAATATTGATAAGATAAGCGCAAAGGAATCGTTCCGTCCATACGCAGTGCTTGCCGACAGAGTTAACGAATACTTTGATGAAAACTACTGGGGTGCATACAACACAATTGAGCCCGATGAGTCTATACAATCTGCAATTAACAAATTCAACCGCAGGTTCAAGAAGCAATAACTAGTATTACATGAATTAATAAGGCAAAGGGATAACCCCCTTTGCCTTTTGGAGTAAAAAAATCTATATCTTTGACAGCAAGAAATCAGGTTTTTAATGGGTTTTTCGGACTTACATAAGCAGGGCAGAATTAAGCAAAACGACCTTAGTGAATTTGAGGAACTTTTTAAAAGTTACTACAACCCGCTCTGTAATTATGTTTATTCAATAGTAAAGGATAAGGATCAGTCCGAGGAAATTGTTCAAGAGTTCTTTTACAACTACTGGAAAAACCGAAAGGAAATTAGCATAAAGCTATCGCTCAAGGCTTATATTTACAGATCGGTTAGGAATAGTGCTATAAGGTATTTGCAGCATAAACAAATTGAACAAAAATACCTAAACAATTTGCATTCCGAGGATCTTGTTACATCACCATCGCTTACAATGGAATACAGTGAGATGAATGAAGTTGTGGAGTCAACACTATCGCAACTACCCGAGCGATGCCGACAAATATTCGAACTGAGTCGATACAATGGTTTAAAGTACCATGAAATTGCCGATCTCCTTTCAATATCGGTTAAAACAGTAGAAGCGGACATGTCCAAGGCATTGTTTACTTTTAGGCAGAACCTTGGGAAATTAGGAATAAATACTCATTGAAACTGATATCATTTTAACTCTTTTGATTTTTTAGAACATGGAAAGCAATAGCAATACATCAGCAAATCACCTCAGAGTAACACGATATATAACAGGTGAAATGACCATACTCGAAAAGTTTTGGTTCGAAAGGATAATTGCTATAAATCCTGCAATGAAAAGTACCATAAACACAATGAAGAAGGATTGGGATTCAATTGGAGAAAGTTTAACAATGAAAGATTTTAATTCAAATAAGGCTTGGAGCAATTTATACCATAGATTTGAGCAGGAGCAACTACTCCCAGAGAAAAATTCAATTTCGTTTAAATTTGTTCCGCAGCAATACTTAAAGTATGCGGCAATAATTCTTTTTGCTGTTATTCTTTCGGGTGTAGGGGGGTACAAGTATTTCAACCCAGAACTAAAACAGTTGGCGAACAACTCAAACAATAATACCATAATCGCCACTCTTCCCGATGGAACATCCATTTACCTTGCTCAAAATTCGACACTTACTTACCCTTCGCGTTTTGTTGGAGGAAAACGAAAAGTAAAACTTGATGGTGAAGCGTACTTCGAAGTTGCAAAAAATCCAAAAAAATCGTTTATCATTGAAACAAAAGCAGCATCAGTTCAAGTAATTGGAACCTCGTTTAACCTCAAATCAACCAATTCCGAAAACTTTGAGCTTAAAGTTGTTGAAGGAAAGGTGGGCGTAAACCTAAATGCAAACCCTAGCGAAAGTCTTATTGCAGTTGCTGGCGATGTTGTTATGGCCAATAACAAAAAACTTATTAAGGACAGAATCTCAAATATTATCACCACCAAGAATAGAATGATTCGCTTGCAGTTTCAGGACGAAAACCTGGAGAGCATCATTAATGTCATAAATAAACACTACAATTCCAACTTGAAACTAGACGGAGAGGAACTAAAGAATAGAAATATTTCAGTTACATTTGAGAATGATTTAAGTAGTATAGTAAACATTCTTTCGGTTTCGCTTAATCTCGAATTGATTCGCCAACCCGATAGTACAATCATACTTAAAGAAAAACATGAATAGGCAAAACGCCTACAGATTCCTTCCATTTCCATTAAACAACAAATGGATACTCCTGTTTTTGATGATAGGATTATCGTTAGGTGCTTACTCGCAGCAACGCGACTCTCTGCTAAGTAAACCTATCACAATAAACATAAAAGGAGCAACGGTTTACCAAGCTTTAAACCAAATTGGCGATTTAGCCGACTGTTTTTTTATATACGATAGTAAGGATGTAAAAAGCGATAAAAAAGTTCAATCCCTTGAGGTAACCAACAAACCTCTCATCGATATTCTAAATCAACTACTATCCGATCCAGCAATTGACTATAAAGTAATAGACAAGCACATTCTTATTTTTCGAAACGAATTAAACCAAAAAAAAACAACTGTTGAAGTAGCTGACTCTTCAGGTTTTATTACAATTGGAGGAGTTATTTACGATAAGGACACAAAAAGCCCAATTCCCTTCTCCACTGTAGTAATCGAAAAGTTGGGACTTGGAACTATCTCAAACTTTGAAGGGTTATTTTACCTAAGAATACCTAAAAAGTTCGCTAAAACAAACATTATTGTTTCTCACTTGGGCTACGAAAACCTGTCGGTTCCAATTGAAATGCTGGAAGGAAAAACCTACAAGTTGTATATCCAGCCTCGCTACATCCCAATACAGGAGGTATTTATCAGGAATATTGATGCCAAAGGAATTGTAAAATCGGCCATAGAAAATAAAGATATAAACTACTATAACTCGAACATTTACCTAACAAGCTTTTACAGAGAGGGTGTAAAGCGAAACAACAAGTACCTAGGTTATAGCGAGGCTGTTTTCAAAATATTTAAATCGTCGTACCAGACAGGAACGGAATTCGACCAAGTAAGACTTTTAAAGTCAAGAAAAATTGAACTTTCCGAACGAAGCGATACACTTGTAGTTAAACTTAAGGCTGGAATTAAAGGGGCAATAGATCTGGACATAGTCAAGAGTATGCCCGACTTTCTCGATCCAGAATTCATGGACAACTATATCTACACAAAAAATGACATTATTTCACACGATTCTCGAAGTGCATATGTTATTAACTTCGAACAAAAACCAAACATATATCAACCTCTTTTCTCAGGGACCATATACATAGATGTTGAGAAATTAACCATTCTGGGCGCTGATTTCGGAATTAACCCAAAATATGTTGAAACTTCTGCAAATCTGTTTGTGCTGAAGAAGGATCGAAAAATAACTGTAAAGCCAGAAAATATTTGGTATTCCGTAAAATACAGGCAATGGAATGGAAGATATTACATTTACCATGCCCGGGGTGATTTATCTTTCAATGTAAAGGAGCGCCGAAAGTTATTCTCCAACACTTACAGCCTATTCCTTGAGTATGTCGGATTTCAAATAGATACTCTTAATGTTGAACGTTTTACACGAAGAGACATTTTGCGACCAAACATTGTTTTCTCCGAAGAAAACTACACCTACGACTCCGAGTTCTGGAAAGATCTAAACTTTATTTCGCCCGAAGAGGATATTAACAAAGCGATATCTAAGATTAATTTAAAGATTGAAAGTATTGAGAACGAACAATAAAAGAATGGTAGGGACTAAAATCCATACCATTCTTTTAATCTCTACGTTACCTAGTTAGAAGTAGAAGTTCAACCCACCTCCAATAAGATGATACGCTGGATCGGTAAGGCCAATCTCTGCCTCAAGAATAAAACTCATATTCTTTTTAATGCCAATATCTAAGCCCACTGGTAACCATAGCAAAAATTGGGTTTCTGGCTCTGTAAAATTTACATCAAGATCTAATCCAGAAAACAAACGAACCCCACTTTTTATTGGAATAGTAAAGTTAAGAGTTCCATCCAGCCCAAAAACTCCAAAATCGTGAGCACCAACAGCAAGAGAAATTCTTTTAGCAATAGCAAACTCAACATCAGCACCAATGTAAGTTTCTGGGCCAAGTACCCCAACGTTTAATCCGAAGTCAATGCCACTCCTTAACCCATAACCACCATGCAGAAAAAGCATAAACTCATTGCTGCCGTTAATTAGAACCGCTGGCTCGAATCCAACGCTAAAAGTTTTGGCTTTCAAGGTTTGGCCTGTGTTGAAAACTTGACCGAATGAAAACTGTGTTAGAATAACCAACAATGGTATAATAAAAAGTTTTTTCATTTTTTTTTAGATTTAATATTATTCAATAC
>WBUV01000500.1 GCA_008933525.1 Bacteroidales bacterium
GCTCGACATAATGATTAAGAGTTTTTCAGCATCGGGTTCAGGTCTATCGGATATTCTCCGTACTCGTCAGCAATTGCTCGATTATGAAACTCGAAAAGTCGAAGCAATTACCGATTTTAACACATCCATTGCTTGGCTTAAACGCTTGACGGCAAATATTCAGGTTCAATAAATTCGAAATATTACAAATTATGAAAAGAATATTCTCAAATAAGTACATAATCTACAGCCTATTTGTCCTTGGAGGCATTTTCCTAGGATGGCTGTTTTTCCACCCATCACATGATACTGCTGATAAGCATTCTCAAATAACCCAGGAAGGCAAGGCAACCATTTGGACTTGCTCTATGCACCCACAAATTAGGAAAGAAGAACCCGGGAAATGCCCTATTTGCGGAATGGACTTAATTCCTTTGAACCAGAGCAGCGTAACTGTTGATGAAAATGCAATCCATCTAACCAAGGAGGCTGCCGAACTTGCCAATGTGCTTACATCTGTTGTTGCTAAGCAAGACCCTGTGAAGGAGATTAGGCTTTATGGTAAGGTTCAGGCCGACGAGCGACTGCTTCAAAGTCAGGTAGCGCACATAGCGGGACGTATCGAAAAACTTATGGTTAACTTTACTGGTGAAGGAATTCAAAAAGGACAAACATTAGCAACAATTTATTCACCAGAAATGGTTACTGCTCAACAAGAGTTGCTCGAATCGGCAAAAACAAAGCAATTTCAACCAGAGATTTACGAGGCTGCAAAAGAGAAACTACGCCAGTGGAAATTTACCGAGTCGCAAATAGCAAGTATCGAACATTCAGGAACTGTAATAAATGATTTCGAGGTGGTATCTAATACTACAGGTATTGTAACGGCTAAACGTGTCAATAATGGCGATTACGTTTCTCAGGGGACAATTCTTTTTGAAATTGCAGACCTATCCAAGGTTTGGGTAATGTTTGATGCTTACGAAAGCGACTTACCATTCCTAAACATTGGGGATGCCGTAAATTTCAATGTTCAGGCAGTTCCGGGTAAAAGTTTCAGCGGGAAGATAATTTTCATTGACCTTGTTATCGATCCAACTACTCGTGTTTCAAAGGTGAGGGTTGAGATTGCAAATCAATCGGGCAAACTTAAACCCGAAATGTTTGTAACGGGTATTGTCAATGCAAATCTTTCGGAATACCAAGGTAAAATGATAATACCAAGTTCGGCAGTACTTTGGACAGGGAAACGCTCAATCGTTTACGTAAAGCAACCCGATGCTGATGAACCAATCTTTAAGATTAGAGAAATTACCTTAGGCCCTATGCTCGGTAATAGCTACATCGTTATTGATGGCCTAACCGAGGGCGAAGAAATAGTAACTCAGGGTACTTTTAGCGTTGATGCCGCAGCTCAGCTCGAAGGGAAACCAAGCATGATGAATGCTGATGGGGGTAAAATATCAACAGGGCATAATCATGGCGATACTAAAACAAGCAGCACACTTGAAGGTAGTTCAAGCCACTCAGGCCATACCACCAACCAAATAGCGAAACATGAAATGTTCGGTGTTTCAGGAAACTGCGAAATGTGCAAAGACCGTATCGAAACCGCTGCTAAATCGGTAAAGGGTGTCTTGAATGCAGTTTGGAATGATAAAACAAAACAAATTCATGTTGAATTTAACGATATGGAAACCAATTTAGATGCCATACAAAAGGCAATTGCTTTGGCTGGACACGATACTGAAAAGTACAAAGCAGATAATGCAACTTATAATGCTCTGCCAGAGTGTTGTAGATATCGACCACTAAATTAATCTTATTTATAAATTCAACATAAAAGAAAAACCCTGCTTTCGCAGGGTTTTTCTTTTAGTTCTTCAATAGTTCAACATTTAAATCTCCCAGTTCTCCATCATTCACTGTAACCGTTACCACTTGTTCTTGGTAGCCATTCTTCTTAATGGTTACTCTATAAATTCCTTCGGGTAGAGTTTTAATGTTAAACCCACCCTTTTCGGCTGTTTTCTTGGTTAGCACAATTTCTTCTTTTGCTGCGCTCATTCCTTTGGCTGCTGCCTTTTGGGTTGGCTCTGCGCATTCAGGGCAGAAGTTAAGGGTTACACCTTTTATCGGCTCCCCAGTTGTTGCGTCGGTAACAAAACCTTTTAATGTTAGTGAATTTGTGCCTGTTAGCACAATCTTTCTTGCATTTTTATAGCCATTATAGAAATTTGCCTGTGCAACTTTTACAATATCTATTATAGTATCAATATTTTTAAGCGCAGCGTCGCCAACATCAAAATTAGTGTCAAGCTGA
>WBUV01000038.1 GCA_008933525.1 Bacteroidales bacterium
GCGCGTAACGGAGCAGATTGATGCGCTTGAAATAATGGGCGTTAACTCTGCCAGTTATTTGATTTTGCCTAAGATTGTGGCGACCATTCTTTTTAACCCATTCCTTACCATGCTTAGCATTGTTATAGGAATTATTGGGGGTTGGTCGGTTGGAGTTTTTACAGGGGTAGTAACAACACAATCGTATATTGAAGGTATTAGGTATGCCTTTATTCCCTACTATATTACCTATGCTATTATTAAAACCATTGCATTTGCATTTCTTATCACTACAATTTCTGCCTTTTATGGTTATAGGGTGCAGGGTGGTTCGTTGGAGGTTGGCCAGGCCAGCACTAGAGCAGTTGTTATGAGTAGTGTTTTTGTATTGCTTTTCAACCTTATACTAACCCAATTACTATTATCATGATAACGCTTAACCATGTTAGCAAGTCTTTTGAAGGTCGCGAGGTTTTAAGCGATATCAGTGCAGTTTTTGAGAAGGGTAAAACCAACCTTATTATTGGTCAGAGTGGTTCAGGAAAAACCGTACTGTTAAAGAGTATTGTTGGGTTGCATGATATTGATGAAGGGGAAATCTATTTCAACAATATACTTTTCAACAAACTCAACTTCAGCGGAAAAAAGGAAATCCGTAAAAAAATGGGTATGCTTTTCCAGGGCTCGGCCTTATTCGACTCATCCACGGTTGAGGAAAACGTGATGTTCCCTCTTGATATGTTTACCGATATGACGAAGGAGGAAAAGCTCGATAGGGTAAACTTCTGCTTAAATAGGGTTAATATTATCAACTCAAATCATCTTTTTCCAGCGGAAATTAGTGGTGGCATGAAGAAGCGCGTTGCCATTGCCCGTGCCATTGACCTAAACCCTGAGTTTTTATTCTGCGATGAACCTAACTCTGGGCTAGACCCAAGAACCTCGGTAGTGATTGATGAACTAATTAAGGAAATTACTGTTGAGTACAATATCACCACAATTGTGAATACTCACGATATGAATTCCGTAATGAGCATGGGCGATAAGGTAATATACATTTACGAGGGTAAAAAGTGGTGGGAAGGAACCAGCGCAGAGATTCTCGATAGCGATAATAAAGAACTTAACGAGTTTGTTTTTTCGTCGGAGTTAACCAAAAAGATTAAAGGGCTTTAATAGGCTATCCGTGAACTTTTATCCACTTTAACTTTTCGGGGTCCAAAATATCGATCGTAGTTCCCTCTATCCTAATAATGTTGTCTCTACGGAGTTCTGAAAGAATTCGGACAACATTCTCAACGCGCATATCGATAAGTTCCGCAATTTCTTTTCTGGAGATAGGGAGGTTGAATTTGGTTGCTCCATAAACCTCGTTGGCAAAATAGCAAATTATAAAGGCAACCCTGCCACGGAGCTGTCGTAAATCCAAATCGAGACGTGTGTTGATTAAAATATCCGAGACGTGCGATATTTTTTCCAGTAAACTTTGCGCAAAAACACCATTGCCTCTAATTAAATCCATAACCATGCTGTAATCTACGCTACAATACTCAGAGTCTTCAATGGCAATTATGGAGTATTGATATATTTTGGAGGAAAAAAGACTTAGCAAGCCAACAAAATCGTTGGGTGTAGCAATACCTACAATTTGTTCTCTACCATCGGTAGTGTTGCGAACCAACTTCGCCAAACCAACTCGTAAGAAAATAAATGCTTTAATCTCCTCACCTTGCTTGCATATAGTGGCACCTTTTTTAACGGCGTTGAATGTTTTTCCACTGGTTAGCATTTCGAGTTGTCCCGCATTGAGCGAAGCAAAAACCGCCGACCTAAAGCCGCAATCAGCACATTTGGAACTGGGACAAGCATCTCCTATCATATCTACCTATTTTGATATATATCAACCTTGATTTTTAACAAGCACTATAAAACTACAACATTTAACTATAAAACAGATATTTGAGAAAATAAATATTAGTAAAAACTAAAACCAAATATAATGAAAAGAATTGTAATTCTTGGTGCTGGTACGGGAGGTACAATAATGGCCAATAAACTCCGTAAGGCTTTAGAGCGCGATGAGTGGGAAATAACCATTGTGGATAAAGAACCCAACCATTACTATCAGCCTGGTTTTCTGTTTATTCCTTTTGGGATTTACGGCAAAAACGATGTGGTTAAATCCAAGGCTGGCTTTATTCCTGCTGGGGTAAAATTTATTATTAATGAGATTGATAGGGTTGAACCCGATAGCAGTAAGGTTTACCTGACAAATGGTCAAACTCTTAGCTATGATTTCTTGATTGTGGCATCGGGTACGCATATAAAGCCTTCAGAAACCCCTGGACTACAAGGAAGAGAGTGGCGAAAAAGTATTTTCGACTTTTATACTCACGATGGTGCTATTGCTCTTCATAATTTCCTAAAAACCTGGGAGGGTGGTAATATGGTTATCAACATTGCTGAGTTGCCATTTAAGTGCCCAGTTGCTCCGCTAGAGTTTGCTTTCCTTGCCGATGAGTTCTTTGTGAAAAAAGGAATTCGCGACAAGGTAAATATTATTTACTCAACACCTTTGTCTGGCGCATTTACAAAGCCTAAAGCCACCAAAATGCTTGGCGAGCTATTGAAGGAAAAGAATATTCAGATTGTTCCTGATTTCTATCTTGAGAGAGTTGACGATGAAAACAAGAACCTCGTTTCGTACGATGGACGTGAGTTGCCATTCGACCTACTAACAATTGTTCCTGTAAATATGGGAGCCGATTTTATTGCTCGTAGCGGAATGGGCGACGATTTAAACTATGTTGCCACCAACAAGCACACATTACGCTCCGATAACTGGGAGAATATTTTTGTTCTTGGCGATGCAAGCAATATTCCAACTTCTAAGGCAGGCTCGGTTGTACACTTCGCATCTGAAATCCTTTTTGAGAATATCATGTCGGCAATTGAGGGTCGTCCGCTACTGGCAAAGTTCGATGGACATTCCAATTGTTATATAGAAACTGGGTTTGGAAAAGGTTCGCTAATCGACTTTAACTACGAAACAGAGCCACTTCCCGGAACATACCCACTGCCAGGCATGGGGCCTTTTGGACTGCTTAAGAATACTCGAATAAACCACTACGGCAAAGTGATGTTCCGTTGGATATATTGGCATTTACTCCTAAAAGGCAAGGAGTTACCGTTGGAATCGCAAATGACAATGGCAGGTAAAGAACTTTAAAACAACGTTGTTATGGCAGACAGTAACATACAGCTACAGATTGATGAGTTAAATCGGAAAATGGATTTAATTCTGGAGATGCTTGCCAAGCAGCAGGAGCGTGCCGAAGTTGTGGAGGATTTGGTTGAAGACCTTGCAATTGTTGGTAAAGACGCATTCCAAACTGCGGTGGATGAGTTGACGGTACAAAACATAAAAGTTGATGGCGAGGATATAAAGTACCTCATCTTTAAAATACTCCGGAATGTTAAAACTTTCGGGGAGTTGATGGATATGATGGAAAGTCTCATGGATTTCCTCAACGATATTGGCCCAGTTGTTCACGATGCAGGTATTGCATTTACCAAGACATTGGGAACACTGGAAGAGAAAGGTTACTTCTCGTACTTTAAGCAGTTAGGATTACTTGCTGCAGAATTTAAGGAATCGGTAACAGAGGACGATATTGTTAGGTTACGCCAGAATATGCCTGCAATTGCAAGTATTATTAGGAATGTAACTCAACCTCAAACGCTGAATGCGATGAGCGACCTAACAGCAATGCTCTCCACTATGCAAATGGATGAGAAAATTGATAATAAATCGCTATTCAAACTAGCCCGCGAAATGAACAAGCCAGAAGTTCGTAGAACTCTGTCGTTCACGCTTCGTGTATTAGCAGAACTAGGTAAGAAGTAATAATGTTGAATCAATAAAAATAAAAAACTATGGCAGAGAAAATTTATGCAGGAAAATCGGTTAGCGTTACCGATGATGGTTATTTAACCGATGCAAGTCAATGGACTAAAGAAATTGCAGCAGAAATTGCAAAGGAAGAAGGTATTGATATTACCGATAAGCACTATGCGGTGATTGATTTTATTCGCGAAAAAACCTTAAAGGGCGAGGCATTGACAATTCGCTCCATTGGTAAGTCGGGTGTGGTTGATACCAAAGGTTTTTACGATTTATTCCCTGGTGCACCACTTAAGAAAGCCAGTAGAATTGCAGGAATAGCAAAGCCTTCGAGCTGTGTTTAATCACATTATCAAATAAACATTGACAATCAGTAAAAAGTAAAGATATGGCAAATACAATTGACCACCCCGTAAAAAAGGTGATGATAATTTGCGCCAAAGCAAGCATAGAGGATGTGTATGCTGCCTTAGTGATGGCAAATGGTGCTGTAATGGAAGGTATTGAGGCGAAGGTGTTTTTTACATTCTTTGGACTTGATGCAATTACTAAAAAACAAATGAAGAAGCTTCATACAGGAACTGTTGGTAATCCTGGTATGAGAATGCCCGGAGGACTGCCTTTCCCAACAATTCTAGGTATGCTTCCAGGTGTTGAGGCTGGCGTATCGGCTATGATGAAAAGCCAAATGGAGAAGTTAGATATTCCTCCGGTTGATGAGTTCCTTGAGCTGATTACTGCTGGTGGTGGTGAAATTTATGCCTGCAAATTAGCCGTTGAAATGTTTAAACTGAAGAAGGAAGACTTTAGCGAGCACGTTAAGGATATTATAACCATTGGTCAATTCTATGAGTTGGCTGCTGGTGAGGGAACTCAAATTATTTTCACCTAGTACTTAATTTGATAAAACTGTCATTTTGAGCGAAGCGAAAAATCTTTAAGCCAGATTTCTCACTTCGTTCTAAATGGCAAATTCATTTAATGATTGCAAACGTGTCCATCGGAGCTATGCCCGTGATGATGGGAGCACGATGTACCAGAATCGGAAAGGTTACCGGCCAAATACTGGTTAACAAGCTCATCAACGTTTCCGTTGCAGCCTCTTATAACGTTAATGCCATGCATACCTAATACGTTCTGTGCGCCTGCGCCCATGTTGCCAGCAAGCATAGTAGTGACGTTCATCTCTCTTAGAACAGATGCTATGTTCGATTTGCATCCACAGCCCTGAGGCGATTCAAGAATCTCTTTTTTCTCCACTTTGCCGCCATTAATACTATACACAGTATAGTACTCGCAATGACCAAAATGTTCATCAACAAAATTGTTGCGTGTTGGAACTGCTATTTTCATTGTTTATCCTCCATGTTTTTGATTAAACTATTATTTGATATCTCGGTATTACTCCTTTCAGGACAATTCTCGGTATTTGTTGACGAGTTTATTTTTATTGCTTTGCCTGTAATTAATGCAGTAGCAACTTTACCTCTGGCCGATTCCACTATGCGTCCGAATGTTTGACGCGATATGCCCATTTGCTTTGCCGCATCCTCGTGGTATAAACCTTCGGCATCGGCTAGGCGAATAGCTTCAAGTTCATCTATCTCTAAAACAACTTCGTCCAACAATTTTAATGGAATTCCGGTAGGCTTATAGTAAGTAACACCAGGAGTAAAACAGGTTTTTCTATGGCATTTATTTCTGGGCATATGCTCAATTTGTTTTGATACAAATGTAAGCATATGCTCAAAATAAGCAAGTGTTTTTACAGATTATTTTTTGAAGCGAGAAAGGAGAAAATAGGTAAAAGATGGATTAAGATTGGTTTACTATTAGCTTCAGAATAAGTTAATAAGGTTCATCTTTGGGGATGAGATTATCTACTAAGGTTGTAGAAAAACCTAGTTTAATTAAAAATAACCTTAGTAGAGGTAATAAGATGACAGTTTTAACCTTATTTGAAGATAAATCATTTAGATTAAACCAAGGAGATAAATTTATGGTTTCTTCTTAGCTAACCGGTAGTAGTAGTTTGCTTTTTCCTTATTCTCGAACCGTGTATAAATATTTCCAAGAAAATTAGCATAACGAGGGTCGGGATTTAACTTATAAAGTCTTTCAAAATAATCACGAGCAGTTTTGTAATCCTGATTAACCCTCTTAATAGCGGCAGTTACCTGATTATATTGTTTCATGGTTTTATTTTTCTCATAAGCCTTCATCTCGCGAACGTAGGTTTCATCAGCAAAATAGTAGTGCTTCTCAGCCATAGATTCTAATGCTTCTATGTTGTTCTTATCAATTTTAAGAATTTGTTTAGCAAGGTTGTCGCGTTCTTCTACTTTCTCTAATTTTCGTTTAATGCGTAGATATCCTGTCAGGTACTGAATATCATTATGCGAAGCGGAGTCGAGCATAGGCCAAAGTTGTTCGCCTTGCTCCCAGTTTTCACTTCTAACATAGGCATCGAAAAGCTGAGCACGAACCGGGTAAATCTCTTTCCCTTGAGGATAGCGTTGAATATACTCCTCAAGATTTGAAATCTCCCTTGAGAGATTATCTATCTTCCTATATGCTTTTGCAACGGATGAATAAGTTTGGTCGGTTGTGCTTGAGAGTTTCTTTGCAGTTTCAAAGTACTCAATGCTTTTTTCGGCAAGTTGCAAGCCCCAAGCAGCAATTCCTGCATTGTTATAAACCGAACCATCGGTTTCCTTATTATTCGACTTGTTAAGAGCAATAATATTTTCGTAATTAGAAAGAGCCTTTTGGTAATCGCCTGAAGCCATGGCTGATTTTGCATCGCTACTAAGTTGCTTATTCTGGTTACTTGCTGCGCAACCCGACAGAATTACCACAAACAATAAAAACCTGATATTCGATTTAATTGAATTAATCATACTTGAAAATTTTTGAAAGGCACAAAGTTAGGGATTTTATACTGGAATAAAACCCAATATTTACAAATCAAAAAATAAGAGGCTTACTTACTTCGATACTTCCTAAATACAATATTATAAAACGCCTTGAAAAAGTAACGTAAATCGGTAAGCAGTGGGTGTTTATCATATAAATCGAAATACTTTAATTCCGACTCCATGATTTCCTCTAAGGTATTGGGTTTATCCACATAAAAAGGAGGAATTAGTCCTGGTTTATATTTGATTCTTCGTTCCTGAAGTTCTTGGGTATAAAGACTAAAATAATGTTTACTCAATGGTCGAACACCCACAATTTTTAAATCGCCTCGTAACAAGTTAATAAGCATTGGCAACTCATCAATCCAAAACTTGCGCATAATTTTTCCTAAGGTCGATACTCTAAAATCATCTTTGAACTTTCCGCCTTTTTCCAAACTATGTTTTTTATAAACATACTCTTGTAAGTACTCTGAATAAGGGTGCATTGTTCTGAATTTAAATACTTTAATAAGCTTCCCACCCTTGCCAATACGCTGTAGTTTGATTAAAGGTCCGTAGGTGGGCTCCAAATCGAAGTATGGCTTTTTAATCTTTTGAGCAACTACATAATATTGCCTGTTAATTTCGGATTCGTTAATAACATCGAAGCCACAAGAGTACAATCGACCAAGAAGTTCCGCTCTACTAATCACACGATTTTCGCCACGAGTTAAAACAAAATATATGTTTTTGGTAATTGAGAACTTTGGAAAAACACGTTTAAGTAAGAAATCAAAAAAATAATATACCCGATTAAAAATTGGTGGATATTTTGAAAAAAGTCTTTTTTTCCTTTGCTCTTGAGTTTCGGCTAAACAAACAAATAGCCCACCTTTTGGTAACTTAAGGTTTACCTCTTCGAAAAACTTGTTAATTCGTCGAATATCGTTAACTCTCTTAAGGTTGATTATAGTACCAAAATGGCTCTCGGGCTGATTTGCAATATTAAAATATGTTGTGGTGGCAATAATCAAGGTATTATCAGAGAACAAGTTGGTGTTTGTCTCAAGGAAACAATAAACATCTCTATCAAACTCTGAAAGTATGGCTCTCTGAACAGACTGAATTCTTTTTGGATCGACAATCGGTGTCGAAGAAAGTGTTTGTGTAGTCCGTTTCACTCTACGCTCAACTTTTCCTAAGATATCCTCAGGAAGAACCCTTGTTCGCTTAAGAACAATCCATGTGTTATAAATAAGAACTTCGGAAACAGATAGAATAAGAATTGTATTAAAAACAATGAACCTTGAATAATAATCGGTTCGAGTAAAAAACATAAGCATTGTAACTAATGCCAATGCTGTTATGTTTGATTTAAAAATAATACCTGAAACCTTTAAAGAAGAATACTCTGAATATGAATATTTGCTATATATAGCTGACGTGATAATCCAGACCCCAGAAAAAAGAATCAATCCATATAAATAATTCCAGAAATAACTAGAAAAACTAACCCCTTTGAGCAATGTTGAAAAGTAAAACGATAGGACTATCAACAACAAGTCCAAAACAATAAGTATGGTAATTCTTTTATTCATTAACAGTAGTTATGATCGTAATTCAACACCAATATAGTTGTAATTTTAATTATACGAAAAATTATATTTAAATGATATTAAAATGACCGTGTTAAAAATCGAATCTATTGGTAATTCCATAAATTTCTTGCAGTTTTGCATTCGCAAATTCGAACTCTATGCTATCAATCAGGGAGATATACAAGGAAGGATATGGTCCATCGAGCAGTCATACAATTGGACCCGTTAGAGCTGCTGAAATATTTCTCAGAAAACACCCCGAAATAAACAACTTTAAAGTATCGCTTTACGGCAGTTTAGCTCTTACAGGTAAAGGGCACCATACAGATAGTGCTATTAGGAAGAGTTTCCTTCCCAAGTCAGTTGAGATAGTTTGGAGGCCCGAAGAGAGCTTGGCTCTTCATCCCAACGGGATGATATTTGAAGCCATTTCTGATGACAAGGAAACCTCCGACATCTGGGAAGTTTATAGTATTGGCGGAGGCGATTTAAAGGACAAAACAGGCATACTAAATAGCCATAGTGTTTACGAATTAGATAAAATGACAGACATTCTTGCTTGGTGTAAGCGGGAAGGAAAAGCGCTATGGGAGTTTGTTGAAGATAATGAGGGGAAGGAAATTTGGGATTTTCTTCATGGTATTTGGTATACAATGAAAGAAACTGTAAAGCGTGGCATTGATAACGAAGGAGTTTTACCTGGACCAATAAAGTTAGCCCGAAGGGCATCAGTCCAATACACAAAAGCGCTCAATAGCCATGGTACGATAAAAAACATAGGCCTACTGTTTGCTTTTGCATTGGCGGTTTCGGAAGAGAATGCATCGGGAGGCAGAATTGTTACCGCCCCTACCTGCGGTTCGTCAGGAGTGCTGCCTGCAGTTCTATTCTACCTAAATAGCGAAGAAAATCTTTCTGAATCAAAAATACTACGTGCACTTGCTACCGCTGGATTAATTGGAAATCTGGTTAAACATAACGCTTCGATTTCAGGAGCTGAAGTTGGTTGTCAAGGCGAAATTGGAACTGCATGTGCAATGGCTGCTGCGGCAATGGCCCAGATTTTAGGAGGATCGCCTACCCAAATTGAGTATGCTGCAGAAATGGGGATGGAACATAACTTAGGTTTAACTTGCGACCCAGTTCTTGGTTACGTTCAAATTCCTTGCATTGAACGTAATGCAATTGCAGCTACAAAAGCATACTCCTGTGGTGTATATGCTCTTTCGTCCGATGGAGGTCACAAGGTTTCG
Source organism: Bacteroidales bacterium (assembly GCA_008933525.1). GTDB lineage: Bacteria > Bacteroidota > Bacteroidia > Bacteroidales > Tenuifilaceae > SB25. Next base: position 9,635 of record WBUV01000038.1, read on the forward strand.
TTCGATCAGGCGGTGGAAACCATGGCTGAAACCGGACGAGACATTCAGGTGGCTTACCGAGAAACAGGCATGGGTGGCTTGGCCAAAAACTGGGAACCTTTCCAGTAACAACGCGGCGAACCTTGCTACTGCAAATACAATTAATCAATAAAACTTTTCAGATTTCCCGATAAAGTTTAACTTTATCCACCAAAGAAAAGGCTGTTGTGCTATGAAAAAGTACTTAGTACTGATTATTGTATTATTCCTCGTTATTGCTGGATTTGCAACCTTTGTTTATCTCTGGCTAAACAATAAGAACACAAAAACATACGATGCAATACAAGCTGTTCCTATCGATGCATCCATAATTGTTCGAGTTGAGGACTTTCCAAAGTTTAACAATGTTTTATCGCAGAGTAAAGTCTGGGAATCTATTGCCAATATTGAACTATTTGAAAATATATCGTCAACTATTGGCTTTGTAGATAGCTTAAGCAATGCGAATGCTTTAGTAAAAAAAATTACTCACAATAACACTATATACCTTGCGGTTAATGCATCTGGAGGGAACACCTCAACCTACATTTTATCAGCTAACATCCCGAACGACATTAATCACTCCGATCTTTTTTCGTTATCAAAATTGCTGGCAATAGGTTTATATAAGGATCAGGAGAAATATTTCAATCAAACTTCAATTCTAAACTTTAATAAGGAAAACGGAAGTTTCAAGACAATCTCTATAGCTATAAACAACGGAATTCTCCTTATCAGCAACTCTCCTCTTTTAATCGAGAAGTCCATTTCGCAACTCGACAACAACATTTCGCTATTAAATAATCAGCAATTCATCGCAATCAATAAAACTGCCGGATCAAAAGTTAATGCGAATATTTATTTTAATTTGAAATACACTCCTTTGCTTTTTAGGCAACTATTAAGTGAAAAATATAAAAAAGGGGTAAACACACTAAGCGATATTGCACAATGGATTGAACTTGATCTTGACCTAACAAAAAACAAAATGGTAATGTCGGGTCTATCGACTATTGCAGACTCAACAAATTCCTACTTGAGGCTATTCAAAAAACAAAAACCAATCGACAACGAGATGTTTTCTGTGATTCCAAGCGAAACAGGCATCCTAATCTGGATGGGTATCACAAATCTTAATCTATATCTCGACGATTACCGCTCGTACCTCGATAAAAAAGGAGAGATTTTTAACTATACCCAAAACCTTGGCCGATATAAGAATTTAATTGGACTTGAAGTGCAACAGCTTTTCGAAACTATTATCAACGAAGAGGTTGGCGTTGTTTTCGTACCATCAGTAAATAACAATTCCAACGACGATTGGTATATTGTTTCTAAAACGAAAAGCGCAAGCACCACAAAGGAGCAACTGCTTAAGGCTATAGAGGTTTACTCAAAGCAGACACATATAGAAACCTCAACAACCCCGAAAGTAATTAAGTTTGACAAAGAAAAATCTGTTGAGGTGTATCATCAACCTATAGAGGGATTATTTAGCATTGCCCTTGGAAGCTTATATCAAAACATCAACGACAGTTACTTTTGTTTTATTGATAACTGGTTGGTTCTGGGTGAATCGCCAGAATCGCTTGAGAGGTTTGTAAAATCGAATATCCGGAACAACGTCCTGCAAAAAAACGAACAGTTCAAGCAGTTTAGCAACGAACTTCCTAAAAAAAACAATTACCTTGTTTACATCAACCCAAAATCAATTGATAAAATCTCTAAGGATTTTTTAAACACAAACAACAATCTATCTAATTCCCTGGGAAATTTTCAAGGCATTACCTATCAGTTAATTGGTGGTAATAATTTGATATTTAATACCCTAACTATCACTACTACCCAAGAGGTAAAATCTGTACAAAATAAAGGTGGTGCATGGGAAACAAAACTCGATGGTTTACCTATAATAAAGCCTCAGATTGTTATAAACCACATCAGTAACGATAAGGAAATATTTGTCCAGGATTCCGAATACAATATTTACTTGATCAATAGTATTGGGCGAATTTTGTGGAAGAGAAAATTGGATGAAGCACTAATAAGCGATGTAAATCAGGTTGATATTTTTAAAAACAGGAAGCTGCAACTTGCTTTCAACACATCAAAGAAACTCTATATAATAGATAGGAATGGAAAGGATTTAAGTGGTTTTCCGGTTTCCTACCCTACCCCTGCAACAAATCCTGTGTCGGTAATAGATTACGATGGACGCAGAGATTATAGATTCTTTCAGGCTTGCTCCGACAGAAAAATATACGTTTACGATTCGAAGGGAAAATCAATAAAAGGGTGGCTGTTTAACAAAACAGAATCTGTTGTTACTGATAGGATTGGATTTGTGAGAAATGGTGGCCTCGACTATTTAATTGTTTTTGATTCGAACCGGCCATATATCTTAAACCGAAAAGGTGAAGAACGGATAAAATTAAAAAAATATTTCTCGAAAGCTCCCAACAGTTCTTTCGCTTTAGTTTCAGATATTAACGGAAAGCCAACAATCTCTACAACGGACACTATTGGTCTTGTTCGAAACATATACTTCGATGGAACCGTTGCTGATGTTGCTCTTCAATCCTTCTCGAAATGGCACAGCTTTTTAAATAAGGATATAAATGGCGATGCAAAACCCGATTATATATTCCTAGATAACTCGACTATAATTGCTTTCGATAGTTCCAAGGAAAAATTATTTCAATTAAAAATTAAAGAAGAACTTAAACCCTCGCTTCAAATTTTCGATTATGGAAATATAAGTAAGATTGGGGTTGTTGCAGATAAATCCAACAAAATTTTTCTAATCGACAGCGAGGGTGGTGTTGAAGAGGCCTTTCCGTTGGAAGGTTTAACATTATTCAGCATTACGAAGTTCAATCAAAAAAATAACAACTATAGTTTAATAGTTGGCTCAAACAGAGGAACAATAATCAACTACGATTTAACTAAATAAACAAAACATAGCCTCTGCGCATTTTTTTCTCGAATCTTATTTATTAGCTATCTTTGCCCCACAAAGATTTATAGCCCAACATTAATCTATGATCGCATTTTTAACCTTTATTTTTTATTTTTTCCTAGGACTAATGATTCTGGGTTTTATTTCGCGTTTACTGTTAAGGTTTTGGTTACGAAGAGTTTTCAAAAGGATGAACGAGGGTGCTTCAAACAACTATCAGGAAAAAAACTATAGCAATGCACCCCAGTCAAAAAAGAAAATAATTGATAGCCGTGAAGGCGATTATGTTGATTTTGAAGAGGTAAAATAATACGATATCACAGAACTATGCAGGAGGTTGTAGCAGGAATAGATATTGGCGGAACCAACACGGTTATAGGAATTGTAACTCACGATGGAGAAATTCTCAAGGAATGCAACATTCCTACAAAATGTCAAACCACATTCGATGGTTATGTGAAGACTATATCGTCCGAGATTGATCGGTTACTCACAGAACTTGAACATGAGTTCACCTTAAAAGGTGTTGGCATTGGAGCACCAAACGGCTCTTACAACCTAGGAGCAATAGTGGATGCACCAAATTTAGATTGGAAGGGAATCCTTCCTTTATGCAAGGAAATTACGCATCACACAGGAGCCCCATCAGTTGTTACAAACGATGCCAATGCTGCTGCTTTAGGTGAGTTGCTTTTTGGAGCAGCAAAAGGGATGAAAAATTTTGTGGTAATAACACTTGGCACAGGTTTAGGAAGTGGAATTGTTGTTGATGGAAAATTAGTAGTGGGTCACGATGGTTTTGCTGGCGAGTTTGGCCATGTTGTTGCAAAAATCGATGGTCGTCAGTGTGGATGTGGAAAGCGTGGCTGCTTGGAAACTTACGCATCGGCAACTGGTATTCGGAGAACTGCATTTAAAATGCTTGCCGATATAAATCAACCTAGCGTTCTTCGCAATATTACTTTCGAGAAACTTTCGGCTAAAATGGTTACAGAAGCGGCAAAAACAGGCGATCCTCTTGCTCGGGCTGCATTCGAATATACTGGCCTTATTTTAGGAACTCGTCTTGCCGACCTTGTGGCAAT
>WBUV01000039.1 GCA_008933525.1 Bacteroidales bacterium
CATTCGAACCTCCATATATTATTAATGAAAAGATAATCAACAATATATCCTTTAACAATCTTTTAATATTGTTTAATCAAGTTTAACTATAAGTTGGTCAAAACTTGCGAAACAAATTTGACTTTTGTACTGTTAAAGTTGTAAATTTAATAATAGAATAATTTGATTATCAATGAGTGAGTTATTCAATACATTACTAGTTGAGTTGGGCGAGAGAATTGCTCAAAACACTAAGGCTATTATCGATAATCAAAAGGAAATTGAGTACATATTTTCCGATTCTGGTTTATTAAAAGGTGCTGAGCGTGTTGCTGAACTTGTTGAGTCGAACAAACGATTACAGGTTGAGAACCGTGAGTATATAATGATTCAGCTTAGGTTACGTTCATTTTTAAGAAATATGAATCAGTCCACATTGCTTAAGATTGAGGAAAGTAGTGGGTTTTGGATTGATGAGGCCACTGAACGTTTTTTACTATCAACAGGTAATGATTTTTTGAAAAGCAGTAGCATAAATTCCAATGAGGCTGATAGCAATATTGAGGAATCTAAACACATTAATTATGGTATGGATTTTGACTTAAACGATTATAAGTTCAACAGCATTAGTATGCCAGCAAATTTAATAGAGCAGTATGCACAGGACGAAAAGTATGAATTATGCTCAATGCTTATAAGCGTATATAGTTCAAGAAATTAGGTTTTGGTTTAGGTTTACATAGGTTAGAGGGTTGGCATCCGGGACTTCACAAGTGGTTCCGGATGTCTTTTTTTACTTCGAATTAAAGCACTAACTTTATGCGAGTAATCAGATTTTCTATTTCGTGAGAAAAGTAATTTTTATAGGTGCAGGAAATGTTTCAACATCACTGGCTTCCGCTTTTAGTAATGCTGGTTGGAGTATTGTTCAGGTTTATTCCAGAACTATTGATAGTGCCGCCACTCTGGCTAAATTATACAACTCAAATGCTATTAGTAATTTGTCTGAAATTGAAAGGTTTGCAGACCTCTACATTATCGCTGTTCCCGATTCTTCCATTTCTGAGATTATCGATTCAATTCCTATCGTCAACGGCGTTGTGGTACATACCAGCGGAAGTACACCGCTATCAGTTTTGTCAACATTGAAATCAAAAGGTATTGGAGTTTTCTATCCTTTCCAAACCTTTTCGCGCAGTAGAATTGTCGATTTATGCAATGTTCCAATCTTTGTTGAAGCAGGCTCCGATGATGTTTTGAATTTTCTAACCGCTGTTGGCAAGGAACTAAGCCATAATGTAAGTTACTTGAATTCCGAAAAACGATTATTATTGCATTTGAGCGGAGTTTTTGCAAGCAATTTTACCAATCATATTTTGGCTTTGACATACCGTTTAGCCACTGAGAATGGTATCGATTTTAAGGTTTTGCAACCTTTGGTGGAGGAAACAGTTGTAAAAGCGTTTACAACAAATCCAAAGGATGTTCAAACAGGTCCAGCTATCCGTAACGATATTGTAACAATGGAGAAGCATTCAGCGGTTTTGGGCAATTTAGATGAGCAATTGCAAAGAATATACAATGAATTATCTTTGAGCATTCAAAAATTGGGTAAGCTATAAAGTTTTGTTTTTAGTTTTTTTTGTGCGTTAGGCTGGCAAAACAGCGAGCAAGCAGAGCGAGAATAATGCAAGACTTAAAATTACGCAAAAGGGGCTTGCCTAATTTTTGCAGTAATTTTTGGATTGCATTAGAGCGGGAGGAAGCATAGTTTTGCCTAGATTTTTTGCTTACTTTTTCATCATGGAAAAAGTAAGGTTGATAGTAAAAGTAATGGAATGATTATTAGGGTTATTAATATTTTTCTTGTCAATGAAAAAGAACTTTAAAGAACTACTCGCCGATGTAAAGGCCTTTGTTTTTGATGTCGACGGTGTTTTTACCGATGGCACTGTAATTCTCCATCCTTCAGGCGAACTTTTACGCACATCCAACACCCGCGATGGATATGCGGTTCACGTTGCTGTTGAGCGTGGATTCCCAATTGCCATTATTTCTGGCGGAAAGTCCGAAGCTGTAAGGCAGCGTTTCAAAGGTTTAGGCGTTACCGATATATATTTAGGCGCAACCGATAAGGTTGACGCTTTGGAGGATTTTAGGTTCAAGTATGGAATTGAACTTTCTCAGATTTTATATATGGGCGACGATTTACCCGACTATGAGGTGTTGCAAAAAGTTGGAATTCCAACCTGTCCGCTCGATGCAGCTCCCGAAATTAAACAGATTTCGGCCTACATTTCATCCTATGCCGGAGGTAAGGGTTGTGTTCGCGATGTAATTGAGCAGGTACTCCGATTAAACGGAAAGTGGGGACCATCGTCTAACGGTTTACAGTAGTTAACCCAAATTGGTTATGGAAATACTTCGATTGGTAAGGTACAAGAATTTGCTGATAGTTGCAGCAACAATGATTCTTGTCCGATATTTTATTATGCAACCCATTCTTCAAGCTTTTGGTTTTGAGTTGCAGTTGGGGTTATTGTACTTTGTAATGCTGGTGCTAGCAACGGTATTCATTACTGCTGCAGGGTATGTAATAAACGATTATTTCGATACTCGAACCGATTTGGTCAACCGTCCGCAAACAGTTGTGGTTGGTAAATCGGTTAGTCGCCGAATGGCTATTGCTATTCATATGGTTCTTAGCGTACTGGGTATTTTTTTGGGATTGCTTGTTGCTATTAAAATTGGGCGACCAATTTTTTCTTTACTTTTTGTTCTAGCAACTGGCGTGCTTTGGTTTTACTCAACTACCTACAAGCGTCAGTTAATTATCGGAAATCTTGTTGTTGCTACGCTTACAGGGATTGTTCCTTTAATTCCGTTGATTTTCGAGTACCCATTATTTGAAACATACTGGGAGGTCATTGCAATTTATCAGCTTAAACTTCACGTAATGGTTTACTGGGTTGGTGGTTATGCACTATTTGCTTTCCTTTTGACCTTTGTTCGTGAAATTATTAAGGATATTGAAGATTTTGAGGGCGATACAGTGTATGGTCGTAATACTATTCCCGTGCATTTTGGAATAAAGGCATCAAAAATTATTGCATCATCGCTTTTAATGGTAACTCTTATTGTGTTGATTTTCCTATTTGCTGGCTATATGAGGTTTTTACCATCGGGCAAATTCGATTACTACACCTTTATATATCTTATTGTTTTTATATTGCTACCAATATTCGTGCTTTTTATGATGTTGCTTTTGGCACAAAATAAAGCCGATTACCATAAAGCAAGTCGTTTGAATAAGATTATAATGCTTTTTGGATTGCTCTATACTTTTGTTTTTCGTTGGTTGATACTTTAAGTTGATGTTATTACACAATATAATAAAAGGTAAAAGTTTAATACTCGCATCCAACTCTCCTCGTAGGCAGCAATTGCTTAAGGGGCTTGATGTTGATTTTGAGATTTGGTCCACCAATCACGAGGATGAATCCTATCCCAATGATTTACCCGTTGAGCAGGTTCCTACTTACTTGGCCAAGCATAAAGCATCGTTCTTTACCGAACGTTTAAGTAACGACACAATCCTTATTACTTGCGATACCGTTGTGGTTTGCAATGGTAAGGTGTTGGGAAAACCTGTAGATTTAGCCGATGCAGTTGCAATATTAAAGCAACTTTCGGGAAATAGGCATACTGTAATAACTGGTGTTTGCTTGTCAACTGCGAACAAATCAAGCTGTTTCAGCTCCTTTACCGATGTGTATTTTAGACATTTAACGGATGAGGAGATAGAGTACTATATTGAACGTTATAAGCCTTACGACAAGGCTGGGGCCTATGGTATTCAGGAGTGGATTGGATATGTTGCCATTGAGCGCATTGAGGGTTCTTACTTTAATGTAATGGGGTTGCCTGTTCAAAAATTGCATAATGAGTTACTCAACTTTATAAATAATAATCAATAATATATATGATGAGAAAAATTGCAATAACAATTCTGCTTTCGGTATTTGTTGTATTTAACAACATTGCCGATGAGGGTATGTGGTTGCCAATGCTAGTTGGCAAAAACATAAACGAGATGCAAAAGATGGGCTTCAAATTAACGGCTGATGATATTTACAGCGTTAACCAATCCAGCCTTAAGGATGCCATTGTGCAGTTCGGTGGAGGTTGTACCGCAGAGTTAATCTCAGCTGAGGGCTTGATAATTACAAATCACCACTGTGGATTTTCAAGAATTCAGGCACATTCGTCTGTTGAGCACGATTACCTATCCAATGGTTTTTGGGCCATGAGCAAACAGGAGGAACTTCCAAATCCTGGGCTTACTGTTCGTTTTTTGGTGCGTATGGAGGATGTTTCGGCTCAGGTTCTAATGGGAGTTACAAAAGAGATGACAGAGGCTGAACGTCGTAAAACTATTTCTGCTAGCATTAAGGAAATTTCAACAAAAGTAGAAGCCGAGGGAGTTGGATATGTGGCAGTTATTCGTCCAATGTACTATGGTAATGAGTTTTACCTTTTCCTTTACGAGGAGTTTAGCGATGTTCGCTTAGTTGGTGCTCCACCTGAGTCAATTGGCAAGTTTGGTGGCGATACCGATAACTGGGTTTGGCCACGTCATACTGGCGATTTTTCGCTTTTCCGTATCTATGCCAATAAGGATAACAAGCCAGCGGCTTATTCGCCAGAGAACTTACCCTACAAACCTAAACGTTATCTGCCTATCTCTATGAAAGGCATAAAGGAGGACGATTTTACATTGGTTTACGGTTTTCCTGGTCGTACCCAACAGTTCCTTACTTCGCATGCTGTTGAGTTATTGGTTAATCAAACCAATCCCCATAGAATTAATTTAAGGAATACACGCCTATCAATCTTCAGCCACTATATGGATGCCAACGATACAATCCGTATTCAGTACGCTAGTAAACATGCAACCGTTGCCAATGCATGGAAGAAATGGATAGGGGAGACCATTGGATTGCGCAGGCTCGATGCTGTTTCTAAAAAGCGTGAGTTGGAGAATATGTTTACCGCTTGGACAAGCAAATCTCCCGAATTACAAAAACAGTATGGAAGTTTATTGCCTACATTTAAGAGGCTTTACGATGAGTTAACTCCCCTTTCTTTGATTTCCGATTACCGTTCGGAGGCAGTGTATGCCGTTGAACTTGTAAATTTCGCATCGCGTTTCGATAGAGTTATTGCCGAGGCTGTTAAGCCCCAGCGCGATGTTGAGAAGTTTGAGAATGCTAAGAATAACCTTGTTCGGTATGCGCGGGGCTTCTATAAAGATTTTGAAGTGAATGTTGATGTTGAGGTTTTTGCAGCAATGATGAAATCCTATTACGAGCAGGTTCCATCTAATTACCATCCTGCATTTTTGAGCAAACTTTACCAAAATTATCAAGGAAATTGGATGCAAATGGCTGGCAACCTTTACAGTCAGACCATATTCTCCGACAGCATTAGGGTATTTACCCTTCTAAATGAGATTGACAGTGTTAACGCTCGCCATTTTCAGTCCGATAATATTTATAATGTATATGCACAATTTGAGTTGCTATATAAAGATAAGGTTGAGGCTCGTTTAACTGAAATAAACGATAGTTTGGATATTCTTTACAGAACTTTTGTTGATGGATTGATGAAGATGCAACCCGACAAGCGTTTCTTCCCCGATGCTAACTCTACCTTACGCTTTACTTACGGTAAAGTTCAAGGGTTTGAGCCAAAGGATGGTGTAGTTTACAACTACTACACAACCATTGATGGTATTATTGAGAAATCAACCCAAACTAACGTGCCCGACTATGTTCCACCTAAAAAATTAATTGAACTTTACGAGAAGAAGGATTTTGGACAGTATGCAGTTAATGGAACCGTTCCAGTTGCATTTATTGGAACCAACCATACAACAGGGGGCAATTCGGGAAGCCCTGTAATTGATTCCAATGGCTACTTAATTGGCATTAACTTCGACCGTTGCTGGGAAAGCACAATGAGCGATGTTATGTTCGACCCCAATTACTGTCGCAACATTGCCCTTGATATTCGATATACACTATTTGTTATTGATAAGTTCGCTGGTGCAGGACATTTGTTAAAGGAGATGAACATAGTTTACTAGTTGATTATTAATTTATTAATCATTCTTGCGAGGCCCGACTGATAAAGTCGGGCTTTTTCTTTAAAGTCCATGTTTGCCAAATTTAGCTATTGTAAATATCAATAATACAGTATTTTATAATTCGTTTTTTAATCTGCTTACAGTTGATAATTAAAATTGCTTTGAATGTTTCTAAATTGAAGTTTTAGTGTCCGAATGCTAATAAAAACTGACAAAAATCACTTTGTCAATTCAAACTTGTTATTATATTTATGCAAGTAAATCAGTTTGTTACAAAAAATTGATTTGTTAATAAAATAACAGTGTTACAAAAATAACAAAAGTCGTTTTTTAAAAAAATTAATTATGACGGAGACTAAAGAACTAGTAAAGAAACTTGCTGACAAGTATGGCAGGGCTAGAGAGAGTTTAATGCCAATTCTTCAGGGTGTAATTGAGGAGGAACGCTTTGTTTCAAGCGAAGCTATGACTGAGATAGCTCGCGAACTCGATATTGCTTCTGCAGAGGTGTACGGAACCGCAACGTTCTATTCTTTCTTGGATACGCAACCCCGAGGCAAGTATGTTATAAGGGTTTGTAAAACCATTACTTGCGATATGCACGGCAAGAAAAAGGTTATTGAGAAGATTGAGGATTTGCTTAAGATTAAATTAGGGGAAACCACTCAGGACAAAAAATTTACTTTGCTGACAACAAACTGCTTGGGTTGGTGTCATCAAGGCCCAGTGATGTTGATAAACTCAACACCTTATCCTAGTCTCGACGAGAATAAGGTTACTGAAATTATTATGGACTATATGAGCAAATAGTAAGGAGGTTTGAAAATGGAAAATTTAAAAAGAGTCGATTTAATATTTGGTGCTTATACCAATGAGAAGTATAAAGTGCTAGAGAGTACCCTTAAGAAATCAAGTGAGCAAATTATCACCGAAATGATTAACTCTGGCCTTAAAGGTCGCGGTGGTGCAGGTTTTCTTACAGGTTTAAAATGGAAATTTACTGCTCAAGAATCCGAGCCTACTAAGTATGTTGTTTGTAACGCCGATGAGGGCGAACCAGGTACTTTTAAAGACCGTGAAATTCTAACTAAAGTTCCCCGAAAAGTATTCAGCGGTATGGCCATTTGCGGAAAAGCAATCGGCGCTAAAAAGGGTTATATGTATTTGAGAGGAGAGTACCAATACCTTCTGCCCGATTTGATGGCTGAACTGGACGTTTATCACGAGCACGCTAAGCGCTTTAATCACGATTTCACAATTGAAATTAGAATGGGTAGCGGCGCATATATTTGCGGTGAGGAATCTGCATTATTCGAGTCAATTGAAGGAAAACGTGGTGAACCACGTAATAAGCCTCCTTATCCAACCGTTTCGGGTGTTTTCAGTAAGCCTACTGTGATTAACAACGTGGAAACGTTTGTTAATGCTGTTATGATTATGAAGTACGGTGCAGAGGAGTTCAAAAAGTTAGGAACTTCTGACTCTCGTGGTTCAAAAGTGTTCAGTATTTCGGGCGATACTCCTAAAGCGGGCATTCATGAGTTGGAACTAGGTATGACCCTAGCCGATTTTGTGGCGGAGTTTGGTGATGGCGATACCAAAGCCGTTCAGGTAGGAGGTGCTTCTGGTTTCTGCGTACCCCGTAAGAAATTTAACGAAACAATCATAGGTTTTGAAGGTGTTCCTACTGGAGGATCAATGATGCTTTTCAATAGTTCACGCTCAATGTACAATGTGCTTCACAACTATCTTGATTTCTTTGAGGAGGAGTCTTGTGGTCAATGTACCCCTTGCCGGGTTGGCTGTCAGCAGCTACTTAAGGGTATTCACGCTGTTAAGAAGGGTGAGAAACCTTCAAGCTACCTAAATCAACTACTACAGCTTTCCGATACTATGAAAATTACAGCAAAGTGTGGTTTAGGCCAGTCTGTGGCTAACTCTTTCTCATCAATAGTTGAAAACTTCAAAGAGGAGATGATTTACTAATCAAATTTATGAAGCATAATTAAAACTTTAAGACTAAAGAAAATGGCAGAAATAGTAAAAATAAATATTGATGGCATCGCTCTCGAAGTTACAAAAGGAACATCAATACTCGATGCTGCAAAATCAGTTAATGTAAAGATTCCAACACTTTGTTATCACGAAGATTTGTGCGTTGCAGGAAACTGTCGTGTTTGTGTTGTTGAGGTTGAAGGCCGGAAAAATCTGGTTGCATCGTGCGCAGCACCAGCAGAACAAGGAATGGTAATTAAAACAACTACTCCAAAGGTTCGTAGAGCAAGAACTGATATTATATCTCTTTTAGTATCGGAGCACAACACTCAGTGTACTACTTGCTACAGGAGTACTAATTGCGAGTTACAGTCGCTTGCAGCAGAGTACAATGTCGACTCTGAAAGGTACTTAAGTGTGTTAAAGCCTAATATTCAGGTTGATAAATCATCGTATTCCATTGAGAAAGACGATAGTAAGTGCGTACGTTGTCAGCGTTGCGTAAGAACTTGCGCCGAGTTACAACACGTAAATGCAATTACAGTAGCACACAAAGGTCGCGATATGAAAATATCAACCTTTATGGAGCTGCCAATGAACGAGGTTGTTTGCGTAAACTGCGGCCAGTGCGTTACACACTGTCCTACAGGAGCTTTAACCGAACGACGTTACTACCACGAGATTTGGGAAGCAATTGGCGACCCTGATAAGCACGTTGTTATTAACACTGCTCCTTCGGTTCGCGTTGCTCTTGGCGAAATGTTAGGATACCCAGTAGGTACCCGTGTTACAGGAAAAATGGTTACTGCCCTTAAGAAGATTGGTTTCGACTCAGTTCTTGACACCGACTTTACAGCAGACTTAACTATTATTGAGGAAGGTCATGAGTTCCTACAGAGGGTAACAAAAGCCCTTAAGCATAAGGAGAAAGTTGCGTTGCCTATGATTACCTCTTGCTCCCCTGGTTGGGTTAAGTTCATTGAGCATATGTACCCCGATCATCTTGACCATTTGTCGCCCTGTAAATCGCCTCATCAAATGTTTGGTGCACTAACTAAAACATTCTATGCTCAGAAGATTGGTGTTGACCCATCCAAGATTGTCAGCGTAGCTGCAATGCCTTGCGCTGCTAAGAAGTTTGAGGCTAATCGCCCCGAAATGAAATCGAGTGGATATCAGGATGTGGATGCTGGTTTGACTACCCGCGAAATTGGTCAGATGATAAAGCAATCGGGTTTGGATTTTGTTAATCTGCCTGATTCTAATTACGATAGCTATATGGGCGAGTCGTCTGGTGCAGCTGTAATTTTCGGAGCAACCGGTGGTGTAATGGAAGCTGCTTTACGTACCGTTTATGAGGTTGTAACTGGCCGTGAAGTTCCTTTCAAGAATCTTGCTATTACTCCAGTTCGTGGCTTAGAGGGTATTAAGGAGGCAACTATTAAGTTGGAGAACGTTGTTCCTGAGTACAGTTTCTTAGAGGGAGCCGAGGTAAAAGTGGCGATTGCACACGGGTTGAAAAATGCTCGCGTCATTATGGACCAAATTAAGAATGGCACTTCGCCATACCTATTCATTGAGATTATGGCTTGCCCTGGTGGATGTATTGGTGGAGGTGGACAGCCAATCCCAACTAACGATGAGATTCGTAAGAAAAGGATTGCTGCTATTTACGCTGAGGACGAAGGTATGCCTATCCGTAAGTCGCACGAGGTTCCTGAAATTAAAAAAATCTACGAGACTTACCTCGAGAAGCCACTTGGACATAAGTCGCACGAATTGTTGCACACACACTACAAGAAACGTAATCGCTATTAGTGGAAGCGTTTATTCATAAGTTGAGAAGGGGCCTAGTGCCCCTTTTTTATTACCCAACAACTTTCTATGCTATAGGATTCAGCATGTATTGCTTTTAAACATGTTTTTGCTCTACCACAAGATTGGCTGATTATGTAACAAAATCTCAAATTGTTAGTAAAATAACAGAAATAAAATTTAACAAATTTTATACTGTTATATGAATAACATAAATTAATTTTGCATTCAATTATTTATCAGATTATTCCATAAAGTAATATATCACATATGAAGTTAAAAGAACTTGTAGAGTACATAGGCGGAAGTGTTGTATGCTGTGAAGAGTGCTTGGATAGAGAGGTTGAGTGTGCGTTCGCTTCGGACTTGATGAGCGATGTGCTTACAGTTAAGAGCGATAAATTGCTCTTAATAACAGGCCTTGCCAATATTCAAGCAGTACGCACAGCTGAAATGTCCGACTTGCAAGCTATTGTATTCGTTCGCAATAAGCGAGTAAGTGAGGATATGATTAGGTTGGCTCAGGAAAATTGCATAGTTTTGATAGAGTATCCTGGCACCATGTTTCGCGTGTCGGGTTTGCTTTATAGTTTAGGGGTTAAGCCTGTTTACTAGTAGTTATGCATTTCGAGTTTAAAGTACAGGGTGGCGATTTCGTAAGAGCTGGAAACGCATCGAGTCAGGTTAAGAAGATTTTAAAGCAGCTTAACGTGGACTCTAGCGTTATCAAGAGGATTGTTGTGGCTCTCTACGAAGGGGAGGTAAACATTGCCGCGCATGCTTTTAATGGAGTAATTTATGTTGATATCGATACTGAAAGGATAATAATTAAGTTAGACGATAATGGTCCCGGAATTCCTGATATAAACCTGGCTATGCAACCTGGCTATTCAACAGCATCGCCAATAGTAAGAGAAATGGGATTTGGAGCAGGAATGGGACTTCCGAATATCAAGGATAATTCCGATGATTTTAAGATAACAAGTGAGGTAGGAAAGGGTACTTGTCTTGAAATTCTTGTAAATTTAAAGGTAAATCAGGAAGGAGTTTAGCTGTGGAAAATGCTAGTTTTCATCACGCACTAAAAATTCGTACCGATGTTTGTATCGGATGCGCTCACTGTATGAGGGCGTGTCCCACTGAGGCGCTAAGAGTGAGTGGCGGAAAGGCTCATTTGCATAGCGATAGGTGTATTGATTGTGGCGAGTGCTACAGGGTTTGCCCAACCGGAGCAATAATTGTGGAGCAGGACGATTTCCAGAACATATTTAACTTTAAGCATCGTGTAGCATTGATTCCTTCCGTTTTATTGGGGCAATATCCTGATGATGTTACACCCGGAATGGTTTTTCAGGCATTGCAGAATATCGGGTTTACTGAGATTTATGAGGTGGAAGATTCCGTTGAGTATCTTATTCCTCAAATTAATGATTACATAGGAAAAAATCAGAATAAAAAGCCAATAGTATCATCGTTTTGTCCTGCCATTGTTCGACTTGTTCAGGTTAAGTTCCCTTGGTTAGTAGGCAATATAATGCTTTTACGCCCACCGCTGGACTTAACTTCATCATATATTCGTGGAAAATACAAAGAACAAGGCTTTAGCGAATTGGAGGTTGGTATTTTTTATGTAACACCTTGTGCCGCCAAAATAGCTGCAATAAAAAGCCCCGTTGGTGAGGATAAGTCGGAGATTACAGGCGTTATTAACATGGATTTAATTTACAATCGTACATTACACGAGATTAAGAAGAAGGTTGTAAGTAAAGACCAGGATACGTTTAATTCCCAGTTAACTCCACGAAGCATTACTTGGGCTTTGACTAATGGTGAGGCATCGCACATTAATGGCCGTTGTATGGCCATAGATGGTATTCATAATGTAATGGAATTCCTCGATAAGATTGAGAACGATGAAGTTGCTGGTGTTGATTTCTTGGAACTTAGGTCTTGCGACGAGAGCTGTGCAGGAGGAATTCTGGCCGCAAGTAATCGCTTTTTAACCGCGGAGTTACTTAGAAAAAGGGCTAAAGCCCTTGCCGAATTTAATCATGGAGAGGTTAATCAGTCAAAATTATTACAATACCAGGAGTTTTTAGTTGGTAGGATTGATTTGAGTAGAGTAGAACCTCGCTCTATGGTAAAACTCGACGAGGATATGGCCAAGGCGATGAAGAAGATGGAGCGCGTAAATCGAATTATGTGTTACTTGCCTGGTATTGATTGTGGGGTGTGTGGAGCGCCGTCGTGTCTGGCTTTGGCCGAGGATATTGTAAAGGGCGAGGGGGCAATTTCTCATTGTGTATTCCTGCAAAAGGTAATGGAACAGAGCAAGTTAAACCCTGAGCACTCTTTTAAAATTATGAAGAAAATTTGGGGCGATAATCGATGCATGAAGGATTGTGAAAAGCCTAATCAAAATAAATAGTTTACTTGTATGACAGTTGCAGATATTGTAAAAGCCTTAGATTTAAGGGTATTTTCAGGAAATGAAGGGTTAAATCAGGAAGTAGTTGGTGGCTACACATCTGATTTGCTGAGCGATGTTATGGGTAATGCCGATGCTGGTATGGTTTGGGTTACCTTACAAACACACATCAATGTTATGGCTATTGCTTCGTTAAAAGAATTAGCTGCAATTATTCTTGTAAAGGGTTTAGAGCCTGAGGTTAATACTCTGCAGCAAAGCAACAGTGAGGGTATTCCAATTCTTGGAACCAATTTACAGGCTTTTGAGATTACTGGTAAACTTTACCAGCTACTGAATAAGTAATGAACCAATACCGTGCCGATTTGCACATTCACAGTGTCTTGTCTCCCTGTGCTGATTTGGAGATGAGCCCTGTAAATATTGTGAATCGTGCAAAGGCTTTGGGGCTAGATATTATCGCAATTACCGACCACAACTCGACACTTCATTGCCCGTTAACAGTAGAGCTTGCCTCAAGGGTTGGAATTATGGCTGTTTATGGCGCCGAGGTTACTACCCGCGAGGAGGTGCACTGTGTATGCTTAGTAGAGGATGAGCCCAAGCGCAAACTTCTACAGCAATTCCTCGAGGATAACATTCAACGTGTTCCCAATAATGTTGATATTTTTGGCTATCAGGTGGTTGTGAACGAGCAGGAGGAGATAGTTCAAGAGATTGAATACCTTTTGCACGGAGCGCTAAACAAGGGCATCAATGAGGTTGAGGCATTTGTGCATAGCATTGGTGGAATTTTTATTCCAGCCCATGCCGATAGGCCCAAATACAGTATTACCAGTCAGTTAGGCTTTGTTCCGCCCGATTTAAACTACGATGCCATAGAACTTTCAAAATATACCACAGAGGAAAAGTTTCTTACGTTAAACCCATTCGTTACCAAAAAAAGGTTTATCAGAAGTTCAGATGCTCATATGATTGATCAAATAGGGCAGATTTCATCCACTCTAAGTATGGGTAAGCTAACATTTGAGGATTTAAAAGCATCAATATTTGCTTTGGGTTAATTTTCTCAAAAAGAATCAGCATAAAAGTCTTAAATAATGAAGGACCTATCATTGCATATACTTGATATTGTGCAAAATTCAGTGGTTGCACAGGCTACTAATATTGAAATAAAAATTGAAGTTGATATAAATCCACCAACTGGATTTAATACCGAATATAAATTGCAATTAATGCCGTTTTCTTTTACAACC
>WBUV01000040.1 GCA_008933525.1 Bacteroidales bacterium
GGCATATATAATTTGCATCTTAAATTAGAATTGTTTTCAATTCTAATGATATTTTTTTGTTAGCGATGGATGGCGGGAGCTCATTCTTCGGTTCCGCCACCTGGGCTTTGTTTAGCAAATTTAAAAAATCTTTGTCACCATGGATTTGCAATCCAAAGTTTTCTTTTATGGAGTTTCTTCCCTATACGGTGGTGTTCTTCTTTAGATTCTTCCCTGCGTTCAGAAAGCCAAATGTGTTTGGTATGACAAAGCGATTACTGATAATAAAAAATGAGCACTAGAAAACTAATGCTCATTCTGTAATTACTGTCATGTTTTATCTTTGAACTTCAATCTTCCTTCTTCTGACTTCCATCTCCCAACTTCCCCCTTTTCTACAAATTCTCCTTCACATAGTTTGTTAGCATTGTGTAGAGGTGCATAGTTGTGTTCCCACCACGTATTCCGTGGTTTTTGTCGGGATAAAGCATTAGGTCGAATTGTTTGCCGCTTTGAACAAGTTTTTCGATTAGTTCAATGGCATTTTGTACATGCACATTATCGTCGGCGGTACCATGAACAAGTAATAGTTTGCCTTTTAACTTATCAACGTGGTTGATAGGGGAGTTGCTGTCGTAGCCAAGGGCATTGTCTTGAGGTAATCCCATAAAACGTTCGGTGTAAATTGAGTCGTAGTAGCGCCAGTTGGTAACCGGTGCAACCGCAATGGCCATTTTGAATACATCGGCGCCCTTAAATAGACAGAGCGAAGACATATAACCACCGTAACTCCATCCCCAAATTCCAATCCTTGTTCCATCGATGTAGGGTAGAGTTTGTAAATACTTTGCAGCCTCAATTTGGTCGGTCGATTCGTAAAGGCCCATTTGTCCGTAGGTCATTTTCTTGAAAGCTTCGCCACGTCCACCAGTTCCGCGCCCATCAACGCAAACAACAATGTATCCTAGTGTTGCAAGGTATTCGTCCCAACCAATCCTAAAGTTATCTTGAACCGATTGTGAACCAGGGCCGCTGTACTGATACATTAAAACAGGATACTTTTTGTCGGCGCTGAAATCGAATGGCTTTACCATATAGCCGTATAGTTCAACGTTTTCTGATGTTTTAAAAGTAAAGTTTTCCTTTGTGGGCATATCGTACTCTGCAATGCGCTCCTTGAGTTTGGCATTGTCTTCCAGTGTCCTAATAAGTTTTCCCTTGCTGTTGTGCAGAGTAACCAAAGTGGGTGTGTTTATATTGTTGTGAAAATGAATGTAGTACTTAAAGCCAGTGCTGAAGTTTGCGCTATTACTACCCTCTTTTTCTGATAGTTTTGTTGGATTGCCACCGTTGGTAGACACGCTGTAAACGGCTTTTCTCAAAGGGGAATTGTCGTAAGCAGAGTAGTAAACAACTTTTTTTGCAGCGTCGTAACCGTAAATGTTAGTAACCTCGTTAGTCCCTTTGGTTAATTGGCGAATAAGTTTGCCATCCATTCCGTAAAGGTAGATATGCTTGTAGCCATCCATCTCCGATGTTATAATAAAACTCTTACCATCGGGTGTGAAGGTTAGGTAATTATCGTTTGGCTCCTCAACATAGTACTTGTTTGTTTCGGTGTAAAGTATAGTTGAATTCCCTGTGGTTGCATCGGCTAGCATTATATCAATTTTATTCTGAAGTCTGTTTAACCTTAGCATGCTTAGCTGGTTTGGATTGGTTGTCCAGAATATTCGAGCAATGTACTGGTCGGTTTCGGGGCCAACATCCATTTTGGTGGTAGTTTTAGCACCTAAATCGTATGTGTGAATGCTAACCACAGAGTTTGTTTCACCTGCTTTTGGATACTTAAAAGTGTAGTTCTCGGGGTAAAGTTTGTTTTCGAACATGGTCATATTGAACATTTTTACTTTGCTCTCATCAAACCTGTAGAATGCTAGTTTTTTTGAATCGGGCGACCATTGCATACCTGTTGTAAGGGCAAATTCTTCCTCGTAAACCCAGTCCGCCGCACCGTTAATAATATTATTGTAAAGTCCGTCGGTTGTTATTTGGATTTCTTCAAAGTTGGTGAGGTTTACAATATAGATGTTGTTGACGCGAACAAAGCTAACCCAGTTACCATCGGGCGAGAATGTGGCATTCATCTGTGCACCATTCTTCGAAAGCGGGTTTAGCGTTTTCGACTTCAAATCGTAGATATAGTTGATAGAGGTGTATGAGTGACGGTAGATATAGTCGTTTTTGGTTTCAATCAGCATCTTATCTTCTGCAGGACTAAACTGGTATCCTCCAAATTCCTTCATATCTTCGTTCGAAGCGAATTCAGCAGGGTCGAATAGCGGTGTAACTTCATCACCGGTGGCATATTTAAACTTAGCCACTTGCCGTTTAGCGTTGTAGGCTGAGTAGTGCTCGCCATCGTTCATCGATGTTAAACCATAAACGCTTCGTGAGCGGAAAGTTCCTTTTTTGAATAAATCCTCAAGGGTGATTTTTGCCTTTTGGGCAGAGCTAAGCTGAGGAATAAACATTAATGCTATTACCGATAGCCATAAACATTTACGAATGTTTCTCATATTATTTGGGTTTTGTGTTTGTTTTAAGTTGTTGATGCTTATTAGAATGATGAATGAATTATAAGTTTAACACCTCCCCAAAATAATCTTTATTCGGTAAAGTTCAAAGAAACATAGGTAACTCTCAATTTTTAAAGGTTTTGCATACCACAATTAATCTAATATTTTGCAAATAAATCATTTAACTAAATAACTCAATTTCTCAATAACTTAATTACTCAGTATTCAAATGTCTCATGCTTTCAATCGTTTGCGATTGTTTAACACTTAAGCCGATAATCAAAAATGTGTCATTCCAATTTTTTTAATAATTTTGTAAACTCACAAAGTGTTCGTTTGTTTATAAGTAAATATCAATCAATAGTTTAATTAAATCTGATACATAAATGTCAAAAGTAAAACGCGTTTATTTCTTCGGTAACAAAACAGCCGAAGGAAAAGCAGATATGAAAAATCTGCTTGGTGGAAAAGGAGCCAACTTGGCCGAGATGTGTCTATTGGGACTTCCTGTTCCTGCAGGATTCACCATTACAACCGAAACTTGTAACGATTATTATGCAAATAATAATGAGCTTCCAGCTGATTTAATGGAGCAAGTTTGGACTGCAATGGCAGAAGTTGAGAAGGCAATGGGAATGAAGTATGGCGATTCTGAGAATGCACTTCTTTTAAGTTGCCGTTCCGGTGCTCGTAGTTCAATGCCTGGTATGATGGATACAGTACTTAACATTGGTCTTTGCTCGGCTACAATTCCTGGTCTTCTTAAGAAAACCAATAATCCTCGTTTTGTTTACGACTCGTACCGTCGTTTAATTATGATGTACGCCGACGTGGTGATGGAAAAAGCTGAAGGACTAGAGCCAGTTGATGGTAAGGGTATCCGTAAGCAACTCGACGATATGCTTGACGAGTACAAGCACAGCAAAGGTTGCAAATCCGATACAGACCTAACCGCAGATGATCTTAAGACTTTGGCAGAGGAATTCAAAAAGCGCGTTAAGAGTTCTTTGGGTAAAGAATTTCCCGATGATGCTAAAGAGCAATTAGTTGGTGGTATTAAGGCCGTATTTAAGAGTTGGAATGGTAAAAAAGCAGTTTCGTACCGTCGTATCGAGGGTATTCCTGATAGCTGGGGTACCGCTGTTAACGTTCAGGCAATGGTGTTCGGTAACATGGGCGATTCTTCTGCGACTGGTGTTGCATTTACCCGCAACCCTGCAACTGGCGACAATATTTTCTACGGTGAGTGGTTGGTTAACGCTCAGGGTGAAGACGTGGTTGCTGGTATCCGCACTCCAAACCCCCTAAACGACGATACAAAGAACGAGCAAAATAAGCACTTGCATAGTATGCAAGAGTTAATGCCTACTACATACAAAGAACTTGATGCAATCCGCAATACCCTTGAGAAATCGTTCAAGGATATGCTTGATATTGAGTTCACCATTCAAGAAGGTAAGCTATACATGTTACAGTGTCGTGCTGGTAAACGTACTGGTACCGCTGCTTTGAACATGGCTATGGATATGCTACACGAAAAACTAATTGATGAGAAAACTGCTGTATTGCGTGTTGACCCAGCTCAATTAGATGAATTACTTCACCCAATTTGTAACCCTGCTGAGGAGAAAAAGGTTAACCCAATTGTAAAAGGTTTGCCTGCTGGCCCTGGTGCTGCTGTTGGTAAGGTTGTTTTCACCGCTGAGGATGCTGTTGCTTGGAACCGTAAAGGCGAAAAAGTTATCCTTGTTCGTGAGGAAACTAACCCAGAGGATGTTGAAGGTATGCGTGCTGCTGAGGGTATTTTAACCGCTCGTGGTGGTATGACTTCACACGCTGCACTTGTTGCTCGTGGTTGGGGTAAATGCTGTATTGTAGGTGCAGGTGGTATGCATGTTGATGTTGCTAAGAAAA
The DNA here is from genome assembly GCA_008933525.1 of Bacteroidales bacterium. Taxonomy (GTDB): domain Bacteria; phylum Bacteroidota; class Bacteroidia; order Bacteroidales; family Tenuifilaceae; genus SB25. The sequence goes on from WBUV01000040.1 coordinate 4,473, forward strand.
CCGCAAAAATCACCGGTACTGATATCGTTATCAAAGAGGGCGATGTTCTTACTTTGAACGGAACGAAAGGTCACGTTTACACAGGTTCACTTCCTTTAATGGATGCAACTGAGAACCCTCGTTTCCAAGAGTTCATGAAAATTGTTGACAAGCACCGCAAGATGGGTGTACGTACCAATGCCGATACTCCAGATGATGCAAGAATTGCTCGTGAATTTGGTGCTGAAGGTATTGGTCTGTTCCGTACTGAGCACATGTTCTACGGTAAAGGTTCTGAGCAACCATTATTCTTACTTCGTAAGATGATTTTAAGTGATGGTGAGAAAGAGCGTCGTAGTGCACTTGATGAACTATTCGTATTTGTTAAGAAAGATATCAAAGCTACAATGTTAGCTATGGATACTCTTCCTGTAACTTTCCGTTTACTCGACCCACCTCTACACGAGTTCGTACCACAAAGTGAAGAGAAACAAACTGAACTTGCCAAGGCATTAGGCATTACTGCTGCTGCTGTAGCAAAACGTGGTGAGGCTTTACATGAGTCGAACCCAATGATGGGACACCGCGGTGTTCGTCTTGGTGTTACATATCCAGAGGTTTCTGAGATGCAAATTCGTGCAATCTTCGAATCAGCAGTTGAGTTGATTAAGGAAGGTCACCAACCACATCCAGAGATTATGGTTCCTGTTACCTGCGATGTATCTGAACTTGATTTCACCAAGAAGATTGCTGACCGCGTTTACGCTGAGGTTTGCTCTAAATTTGGTGTAAAAGAGATTAAGTACAAGTATGGTACAATGATTGAGATTCCACGTGCATGTTTACTAGCTGATCGTATGGCTAAAACCGCCGAGTTCTTCTCATTTGGTACTAACGACTTAACCCAGATGACATTCGGTTTCAGCCGCGATGATATCGGTGGATTTATGAACGATTACCTAGATAACAAGATGCTTGCTGCTGACCCATTCCAAACTCTAGATCAGAGTGGTGTAGGACAGTTAGTTGAAATGGCTGTTACAAAAGGACGTGCTACTCGTAGCGATCTTAAAGTAGGTATTTGCGGCGAGCAAGGTGGTGATCCTGCATCGGTTGAGTTCTGTTTCAAAACAGGCTTAACTTATGTTAGTTGCTCTCCTTTCCGTGTACCAATTGCTCGTTTAGCTTCTGCTCAAGCAAGCATTAAATTTGGTAAGTAAGATTTTTAAATAGTATTAGAAGCGCCTTCAGAAATGAGGGCGCTTTTTTGTTTGATTAACATAGTAATTTGCCCGTCGATTGTTAAAATTATTTAAAAATATAGTTATATTGGTATAAATTTTGTTGATGAAAAATCTTCTAATAGCTGTCTTTGTTAGGTAATTATGTATTGATTAATATTTATGTGTATGCGTTTTCTGCAATTTTACTTAACCCTAGTATTTTTACAATTATTTAGTTTTCAGTCTATTATTGCTCAAACTCGCTTCGGTAACGATTTGGAGTTAAAAGAAGATCATTTAATTTTTCGGCATTCAAGAAATAGCAGTTATGGATATCAAGAAGAACCCGATACTCTAAGTTCTGGTCAGTTACTTTTAAGTTATTCAGACTCTGGAGATATCGATAAAGTCAGAGCCCTCTTACTATTAAAGGTTGACCCAAATTTTAGGGAATACGATGGAATAACACCCCTAATGCTTGCCACGCAGAATGGTCACTACGAGGTGGCAAAGCTTCTCCTTGATTCAAGCGCAAATCCAAATCTCTTACCCTTAGATGGAAATTCTGCACTTCATGCAGCAGTTCGTGCTGCAAACGATAGTATAGCGGAATTACTTATAAACTATCAGGCAAATGTTAATCAAACTAATACTCTAGATCTTACTCCATTACATTACTCTGTTTGGTTTGGGTTACCATATATTACCGATTTGCTTTTATATAACGGTGCTGATCCAAATAAAAAAGACTTTTTAGGAAATACGCCTCTGATTTTTTCTGTATACAATGGAACTGTTATTTCCTCGCAATTATTGCTTGAATATGGTGCCGATCCTAATTTATGCAATATTAAAGGTGTTTCTCCTTTTATGATTGCATCGCAGTATAATGACACATTACTAGCAAATTTGTTGATTAGCTATGGAGCCGATATAAACCTTAAGAACTCTAGCGGTTATAATGCTTTATCAATTGCGATCAACAATAATTCAAAAGATATGTTGGATTTGCTAATAAAGATTAAAGCCGATACTGTTTCTTTAAGTAAGAGTTATTATCAAATTGCTGCAGAAACTGACTATCCGAAGATGAAATTTATGCTCGATTCATTGGGCCTCAAAACAAAATTAAAACCTTTTTTTAGTAATGTTTTTTTTACTTCTGGTATGCTTTTTAATAATCATGAGTTTATGCTAGGTTTTAACTTTGGGGTGGTTGAACAGGTTACTAAGTTATCCGCCAGTTTAGGAGTGTATTTCAGACCAACTCCAGTTGCCACTCTCGACTATCAAAATTCTGGAATTTATCAGTTTCGTGAAAAAAGAAGAGTGGTTGAATTAAAAGTTTCCAAGTCGAAAGCAATAAAAGTTTTTCCTACTGGTAATTTAATCGGTGCATATTATGGCGCAAATCTCGATTTCGTTTCTAGAGATTTCAATGCTACCGATAACGATCCTAAAAGTAAAATTTACTTTGGGTTAAATGCCGGATTGTTTTGTAATGTAAAAAGAGTACGTTTAAATGTTGGTTGGGATTTTACACGATTAAAAACGCCACAAGCATTGAATCATAGAATTTACATAGGATTACAGTTTTTATTTCCCACAAAAGGTGCAGTGTATAATAAAACAATTTATAATCATGTTTATTAGAAGATATTTAATAATAGTTGTAGCTTTTTTATTTCTTATTTGGCCGATTTCTTGTGAAAAGATCGAAGAAATTTTTGTAGACTGTAACGAATGTATAACCTATTATCCACCTGTAGCCGACGTTACTATTCGATTTACAATTAACAAGGATAACAGTTTTGTTAAATTTAAACTGTACAGGGGGAATCTTGAATGTGAAGATTTTATATTGGAAGGAATAACTTATGGGCCTGAATGGGATCTTAGGTTAGACGTAAATCAGTACTATACTATTGTTGCGGAGTATTTAAGTGATGGGAAGATTATTAATGTGGTTGATGGTGCAGAGCTTAAGGTTAAGTTTGATAAAAGTTCGTGCGATCAGGATTGTTATTTTATTTTTGGCGACGAACTAGATGCTAGATTGAAGTATTAGTTCCCTTTTATCTTTTTCAATCCCAACTCTTCCGCTTTTTTTTCCATCAGTTGGTAGGCTTCTTGGTAATCGTTCCTAATTATACCATCAAGAATTGCATCCTTGATAACTGTTTTGATGATTCCAATTTCTCTCCCTGGCCCAATGCCATAGGTTTCCATAATAATTTCACCGGTAATTGGCGGTTGAAAATTACGAACAGCATCTTTCTCCTCAATCTCCTTTAGTTTTTCACGAACTATTTTGAAATTTGCAAGATGTTTACGTACTGTATTATCGTTTTTCGATGTGATATCGGCTTCGCAAAGATTCATTAAATCATCAATGTCGTCACCTGCATCAAAGAGTAATCGTCGAACTGCAGAGTCTGTAACCTCCTCCTGCGATAGAACTATTGGCCGCAAATGAAGTAGTACCATTTTTTGAACAAACTTCATTTTTTCGTTAAGTGGAAGCTTTAACCGCCTAAAGATATTCGGAACCATTTTGGCACCTAGAAACTCGTGGCCATGAAATGTCCATCCTTGACCGCCAATGAATTTTTTAGTTGCAGGTTTTGCAATATCGTGGAGTAGTGCAGACCATCTTAACCACAGATCGTCAGAGGTTTTTGCCAGATTATCGAGTACTTGAAGCGTATGGTAGAAGTTATCCTTATGGCTTACGCCATTTTTAGTATCAACCCCTTTTAGTTTGGAAATTTCTGGGAAAAGAATATCGAGCAGGCCTGTTTCGTTTAGTAATAGAAAACCGGTTGAAGGTTTTGGTGCAAGCATCATTTTATTGACTTCGTCGATAATTCGCTCCATCGAAACAATGCTGATTCTATCCTTAATTTTTTTTATCGATGCAAATGTTTTTGGCTCAATATCGAAGTTCAGTTGAGTGGCAAAACGTATTGCCCGAATCATGCGTAGAGGATCATCGGAGAAGGTAATGTCAGGGTCGAGAGGAGTTCTGATAAGCCTATCCTCTAAATCCTTAATTCCGTTGAAAGGGTCAATTAAATTGCCGTAGGTTTCGGCGTTTAGGCTTATGGCCATTGCATTTATTGTAAAATCTCTCCGTTGTAGATCGTCTTCCAATGTGCCATTTTCAACGATTGGCTTTCGTGAATCCAAGCGGTACGATTCTTTACGTGCGCCAACAAACTCAACCTCAAGGTCGTTATACTTAAGTTGGGCTGTTCCAAAATTCTTGAAGTAAGAAACCTTGGCTCCCTTAACCTCTTTTGAAACAGACTTGGCAAAATCAATTCCACTTCCAACAACAACTATATCTATATCCTTTGAGTTTCGCTTAAGGAATATATCGCGTACATAGCCTCCAATTACAAATGCTTGTAAATTCTCTGTGTCAGCCACTGATTTAACTATGCTGAATATCTTATGGTTTATGTGTTCTTTCAAAGTTGATTTCAAATTTCAGGCATTACTGGCATCATGCCGTTTGTTATTCTTTGTGCAAAGGTAGCATTTATTGAACTTTTGTCATAGAATTAGTGTTGATGATAACAAATATTAAGTATTATGATCTTCCATTGTATGGAAAATCAATAACTCTAACACATAATGACAAATATCAATATATAAATATGTGAACAATTTTAATATGTATTTGTTTTCTTATTACATTTGCATCGAAATATCTATATATTTTAATTTGAAAACTAAAAAACAATATAACTATGATTGAGTACTTAACACTAGAGACCTTTAAGACAAAGGTTTTTGACTTTGAAAATAACAAAGATTGGAAATTTGAAGGCGACAAGCCTGCAATTATCGATTTCTATGCCGATTGGTGTGGGCCATGCAAAATGGTCGCTCCAATTTTGGAAGAATTATCGAAGGAGTACGATGGTAAATTGAATATTTACAAAGTAGATACAGAGGCAGAGCAGGAACTTGCATCGGTATTTGGAATTCGTAGCATTCCTTCGTTGCTATTCATTCCAATGAACGACCAGCCACAAATGGCCATGGGAGCACTTCCTAAAGAGTCGTTTAAGCAAGCATTCAAGGAAGTGTTGGGAGTAGAGTAATTTCATTAGGAAATTTATGAAACAGAAAAGAGGAGCGTGGGCTCCTCTTTTTTAGTTTGATTCTGATTCCGAAACTTAATGGCTGTCAATTCCCATTAGCATTAAAAACAGGTGTTTTTGAGTTTTAGCAATTTCGGCCATATACTCGCGAACCGCTTTAACACTTCCTGGAAGTGTGTAAACAAAGGTTTTACCCATTAGTCCTGCGACTCCTCGGCTTAATAAAGCATTAGGCTTTTCGGCACCATACTTAAGTCGAATCATTTCCATAATGCCCGGAATTTCCTTATCGAGCATTTGCTTAACAACTTCAGGAGTAATATCTCTAGCGCCAATACCTGTGCCACCGGTTGTAATAATAATATCGTAGTTTGCTTTTTTTGCACTTGTTAAGTGTTGTTTTAGTATATCAGCATCGTCCGGAATAATAACCTTGTCAACAGAGTGCTGCCAGTTTAGTCCGTCAAAAAACTCCGCAATTAGTTTTGCAACTTCAGGACCGCTTAAGTCTTCATACTCACCCTTGCTGGCCCTGTCGCTTAGGGTAATAACCTTTATTTTGTAAATTTTAGGGATGAACTCCAACTCATCGCCATCCTTTAGTTTTCCTCCTTTTAGAACCCGAACAAAAATGCCCTCTTTAGGCATTACGCAGTTTCCTACCTGGCGGTAAATTGCGCATCCATCGCCGTGGCACGATTTACCAATTTGAGTTACTTCCAATTCTATTCCGTTTCCAATAAATTTATCGCCTGGCTTGGTCTTGTAGAGTTCCAACCCTTGGGTGGTGATATTTTCAGCAAAATCGCCATGCTTAACATTTAGGTTGCTTGCAGTGGTAAATTTATCGATACTTTCGGTACCGAGCATGCTAACCTGCCTGTGCCAAGTTCCCGAATGGGCATCGCCTTTTACCCCTAATGCGTTTAGTTCTATATACTCAACGGGATGTTTTACAGTTCCTTTTTTCTCAGAGATATTTACGGATATAACTTTAATTTTTGTGTTCACGGCTAGTGGGTTTGAGAAGTGAATTTTATTTGAAGCAAAGATTTAGAGAAATCAACCTTCTAAATCTTTTTTAGTTTTTTCGAGCAGTTTAATATCGCTTATTACCATATTCTTGTCAACTGCTTTGCACATATCGTAAACGGTAAGCAGTGCTGTTGATGCAGCAGTTAAGGCTTCCATTTCGACTCCAGTTTGGCCAATGCATTTCACATAGCTATTTACCTCGACCCCTTCGGTTGTAAGCGTTGCTTTAACGTCAACCTTTGTAAGCATAAGCGTATGGCAAAGAGGAATTAGCTCTGGTGTTCGTTTTGCAGCTTGAATTCCAGCAATTTCAGCAACGGTAAGTACATCGCCTTTTTTCATTTGGTTTTCGGAAATTAACCTTATGGTTTCCACAGAAAGTTTGATAAACCCTTTGGCTCGTGCCTCACGGATTTGATTTGGTTTATTGCCAACATCAACCATATTGGCTTTCCCGTTCTTGTCGATATGCGATAGGGTCATTGTTTATCCTCCAATATTGTAAAATTCGCCATTTTGGTTTATTGTGCCACATTTGGGTTTGTTGGCCAAGGCCAAACTTAACGCTTGCTCTGCACCAAGTTCACGGACGCTATATCCCAAATCGTTGAAAAGGCAAGGTTTTAGAATTCCATTGGCGGTAAGACGTAAACGGTTGCAGATGCTGCAATCGCCACCTTCGCCACCCTCAACAATTCCAAAAGTGCCATTATCTAAGTCCATTTTTGGGATAAATCGAACCAAAAAACCGTTTTTATCTGCAAACTCTTTTACAGCAATGGCATCTGGTTCCATTGAGTTTTTGCTTATTACGCAATTTAGTTTTATTGGGCTAAAGCCCAGCTCTTTTGCAAGCAAAAGGCCGTCAATAACATCGTTTATATTCCCAACCCTAGTGATTTGTTTGTATTTATTGTCATCAATAGTGTCAAGGCTAACGTTAATTCTTTGTAATCCGGCCTCCCTGAGTTGTTTTGCGAACTGCTTAAGTAGCACACCGTTGGTTGTCATGCTTAAATCGTTAATCTCAGGGATTTGCGCAAGCGATGCTATTAAATTAATAATGCCTTTACGCACTAAAGGTTCTCCTCCGGTTATTCGAACTTTCTCAAATCCTTGCTTTACGGCAACATTAACAAAAGTAACTATTTCCTCAAACGATAGAATGTCGCTATGCGCCATCTGTTCAATGCCTTCTTCGGGCATACAGTATGTGCATCGTAAGTTGCAACGGTCAGTGACCGAGATGCGGAGGTAATTAATACGTCTGTTATATTGGTCGAACATCTACAAATTCTCCATTTTCAATCTTTTCAACCCCAATTGGAATACTTATTATACCATTGGCTTTTGCTAATACAAAAATATGCGCAGAGCCGTGAAATTCAACAGGGAAAACCTTGTTTTGTTCAGTTATAAGTACTGGAACGAATGCAAGTCTTTCACTCCGTTTTCTCTTATAATCAGCACCCATGGGAGCTTTAATTTGCAATGGGTTTAACGAGGTTGCGCCCATCATCTTTTGTAATGCAGGTTTTACCAATAGTTCAAACTGAATAAATGATGACACTGGATTGCCCGGTAAACCAAAAATTAACTTGTTACCTTTTGTTCCAAATGTAGTTGGTTTGCCAGGTTGAACTGCAACACTATCGAAATGGATTTGAATTCCGAGTTGTTCCATAATTTCTGGAACAAAATCAAAATCGCCCATCGATACACCACCAGTAAGAATAACCACATCGGATTTGTCGAGTGCTTCGGATATTGCCTTGTAGGTTGCCTCTCTTGTGTCGCCTACAATTCCCTTGTATAAAGGTTCAGCCCCGCAATTAATTACCTGCGATATAAGTTGATGCCCATTGCTATTGCGTATTTGGCTACCAGTTGGCTTTATGTTGGGCTCAACCAGTTCGTCACCCGTGGGAAGAATCGATACAATTGGCTTAACGGCTACTGTTGGTTTGTGACATCCTAAAGCAGCCATAATGGCGATATGTTTAGGCAGAATGGTGATGCCTTTCTCAATGGATAAATCACCAATTTGAATATCTTCGCCAAGTTCACAAATATTTGCTTTGGTTGATTTGCCAATGAGTTCGATATGATTTTCGTCGATAATTCTGGTATCTTCAATCATAAGAACACAATCGGCACCCAAAGGAATTGGTGCGCCAGTCATGATTTTGGAGCATTGGCCTTTGCCAACTGCCTTTGTAGGCATTACACCTGCAGGTATAACCTCAATTATTTCCAAAGAGCCACTAATGTCGGAAATTCTACATGCGTAGCCATCAACAGCAGTTTTGCGAAATGGTGGCATATTTATGTCGGATATTACATCCTGAGCAAGAATTCTTCCGGTACATTCCGAAAGAGTAACCACTTCGGTTTTATCCAAGGGGTTTGTTTTTGAAACTACAGTGTTATATGCTTCTTCGAAAGGTATCATCAGCAAAAAATTATCATTGGCAAAGTTGGAAAAAAATAGCAAAAAACGAAATGATTTTTGTTACATATCGAGCAGTAAGAAGATGGATGTTTGAAGTAGGAAGATTAGAGTAGGAGAGTGGTGGAAGATGAACGAGTTGTAAAGATGTTGAATAAGGCTATTTAAGTTAAATCTGGAGTTTATTTTGAAGAAAAAATACGCTTTCAAACGGATTGTTTCCAAAAATAATTCTGTAAGTACTAAAATTGTATTTGAAATTTTCTGTTTAGACC
>WBUV01000501.1 GCA_008933525.1 Bacteroidales bacterium
CGTCGTATCTTTTCAATTTCCTTTTCAATTGAGCTCAGGGTGAGCTCTGGATACTGAAAACGTGCAATAAGAAACGCACCTTCGAGCAGATCTTGTGTTTCAGAATTAATCCAAAGAGAAATTGAGTCGAAGGTACTGTTAAACTGAATGGTTTGAATCAAGTTCTCAATCCTATCCTGAACTATTTCGTTATGCGCCTTTTCCCATGCGTTTTCGAGTTGAGGAACAACACCAATACCCTGCGTGACGATCTTTTCCGAAACTACTTTAAAAATCTCAGAATCAGGATCGTCAAGCAGGGCTATTAGTGAGTTTAAATCAGAACTATTCAAAGCTTAATAAAATTAAATTGTGGCAAGTTTATCGAGCGTAAGCTCAATTAAACGGCTAATTGCAGGGCGGTAATCCTTAGTTGCATCTTTAATTACCCTATTCGCTATGATTGCACAAATTGTAATAGAATCGTGTCCAAGTAAACGCGAAAGGCCATTTATTGCTGAACTTTCCATCTCAAAATTGGTAATTTTTCTTCCATTGTATGTAAAGTCTACAATTTTGTCGTTGAGTTTTGGATCGGCCAGAGGCAATCTAAGCACCCTTCCCTGAGGACCATAGAATCCAGGGGCAGAAATAGTAATTCCTTTAATAGTATAATCGGCGAACAGATCCACAAGTTTTTTTGATGAGTAGTTAAAGTATGGCTTCGCACACAGTGTATTCCAATCGGTATGCTTTAGGAAAGCCTGCTCCATTTCTAACTCACTAACCTCGTTGCGATTGGCGTAAAAGTTAAGTAGACCATCGAATCCAATACTTATTTCAGTCATTACATAACTACCCAAATCAATCTCGGGTTGCAATGCGCCTGATGTTCCAAGCCTAACAATAGTCAATTTTTTATGGCTTTCCTTAATTGTTCGAGTATTAAGGTCTATATTAACCAGTGCATCTAGTTCATTAACAACAATATCTATATTGTCGGTGCCAATTCCGGTTGAAATTGCACTAATTCTTTTACCTTTATAGTAACCGGTAGTTGTTTTAAACTCACGGTTCGATACAGTATGCTCAACTTTATCGAAAAATGAAGATACAGTTTCAACTCTACCTGGGTCGCCAACCAAAACTACAGTATCGGCAAGTTGTTCAGGTTTTAAATGTAAATGGAAGATACTGCCGTCCGGGTTAAGTATCATTTCCGATGATTCAATAACTCTCATATATACGTATTATTTAAACTCCAAAGATACTAAATTTTAAAAGATTGCTATATTACAAAAGGTTATCTATGTATTCGGATACCGATTTGGATTTATTTACTTTTCGAAGTTAGAATTTAATGCCTTAATAGAACATGAATTCTAAATTATATCGGTTTTAGAATATTTTTCTAGGTACTAACTTCAACAATTTAAAATGTTTTAGCTAAAAAGGTTCGCTGTTTTTGATCAAAAAATATAATTTTGCAATACTATAACGCACCTATTACTTATGATACAACGAATTCAAACTTTGTACCTTTTAGCAGTAACATTACTCCTAGGTTTTTACTTTTTCCTTCCATTCACAACCTACATGGTTGAACCACAAATGGTCAAATACCTATTTATGGCAACAGGTCTATCTTCTGAAGGGATTACTGCCGAAAGTATTTACTCCACATGGCCACTACTTGTACTATCAATAATAGTGTTTGCTATTCCCTTCTTAACAATATTTCTTTTCAAGAAAAGGATGATTCAAATAAGGCTCTGCATAATTAACACTGTTCTCCTGCTTGGAATGCAAGGTTTACTTTATTACTATGTAAATGCAGTTAGCAAACTGCTTCAAGCAAGCCCCACCTATAGCATTATTTTTATATTCCCGCTAATATCGGCAATTTTAACGTTTCTTGCGTTAAGGGCTATAGCTAAGGACGAAGCGTTAATCCGATCGTTAGAAAGGTTACGTTAACCCATTTTGCTAAAATATTTAAAAATCCACCTTAAATTAATGGTGGATTTTTTTCTATTATCTACCCTGATTTTTTTTGTAAGATATCTTTTGGAGAAAATAAACCATTAAAAAAATCGTTAATCAAAAGGTTACAAAAAATGTTAAATTTTTTCAATTAAATATCAATATAATTTCAAATTGTTACATTTGATTTAAAATTCATTGTTTCACTAAACCTTAAACTAGAATGATTAAAAGTATCAAATTCTTCTCATCTGCATTCCTAGCCTTAGTATTAGGCTTTGGTGCAATGGGACAAGGACAGATTAATTGGAATAC
>WBUV01000502.1 GCA_008933525.1 Bacteroidales bacterium
CTTTTATTGCAGGACTGTCGGGTTTGTCGGAAACATGAACACAGAATAGTTTGATATCAAAAGGTGATACTATTTTAAGGAGTTTTCGAATTGAAACGTAGTCGCTTTCGTCAAAATTGGTGGCGTATAAAACATTTTTAACTTCATCAACTCCTTTTAAAACTGCTTTTTCAGGGATAACCAGTAAAGGAAGTCGAGTTTCCTCCGAAACTTCGTTAGCAACACTGCCAACTAGTTCGGTGCTTCTAAAGCCTTCGCCTTTGGTTCCCATAACTATTATACCGGGTTTGTATTTTTGACTGGTTTCAATTATTCCGTAGGCGGCATATCCTTCTCTGAGAGTATATCCTATTGGAACATTTTCAGCTCCAATTTGCTTTGCAAATTCAACCAGATCGGCGTAAAACTTAGCGAGCTTTTCTTTTGCCGTTTTATGTAACAAGTTGTAATTCATATCAAAGTCTATCTGTATGCTTGCCACATCGGTAAAAGGAATCATATCAACTATAGGAGAGTTGAACACATGTAGTAGTTTAACTTCGGAGTTAGATTTTGCTGCTAGCATCACTGCAAACCGAGCTGCATTCTGCGATGGAATAGAGAAATCTATTGGAACTAAAATCTTTCTAAGTTGAAGTCCTAGTTTTTTTGCTTCGTCGGAATGGTGTTTTTGGGTTAGTAATTTCAGGGCTTTTTCTGCATCGCTTTCTTTAATTTGAACTTTAACTCCTTCCGAAACTGCACCCTGAAGAATATTTATATTTTTAAGAAAGCAATCCACACCATTCGCTTCAAGGTAAGTTTTAAGAATCACTGCTTTGGAGTAATTCTCAATGGCTATTTCTATCAATTTCTCTTCCATGGCTCAAGTGTTTTCAGGTAAGTTAATGAATTTTTGATGCAAAGTCAATTAATATTAAGTAAAAAAGCTGCACGTATTAGGTGCAGCTTCTCATTATAAATTATTGTGTTATTTACTAAAATAGAAAATCTGTTCAAAAATGGTGTCCCAGAAACCATCAAGCATATAGCCTATTTCTTCAAATACAGTTTGTGCAGCTACTTCTGTTCCATTTGTGTATACAAAGTACAAATCCCAGTCTTCGTAACTACTATTATACTTGAAAGTAAACGTTCCTACTTTTGCCCCATCGGAGGTGTATAACGACATACTTACAATATCATTTGGATTTACCATTACATCACCAAACATTTGGCTAAAGTCAAACTCCATTTTCATTCTAAACTCAAGACTCAAGATCCGTAGCTTAGCATTTATAACTATATGTAGATCTTGATTTTCCTTTGGTGTCATAGTATAGTCTGCGCTTTCTCTATAGATGGTTGTGCCATCCTTTTTTAGCGTAAAACTATGAGTCATCTCAATTTTACTGGTCGATGAAGCGTTGTAGGATTCCTCACCAATTACGTTGAACTTGCCAAACTTAACATCAAGTTTCGAGGAAAATTCTGTTACACTTGGAATGTTTGCAGTAAATACAAATGAAAAAACTTCAGTTGTACCAATCTCAATTTTACATTTTAAACCAGTAGGAACACTTTCACCATAAATTAACTTAGTAGTGTAATCGTAGTAGGTGAGTGTTGCATTGTTGGTACTGTTGTTAAGTGGGTAAGGGAATTTTACTATTATTTTATCGTTTGGAGTAGCGGTGTGAACCCAAACTCCATTGGTCCATGTCCAAGTACCAACATTCTCAGTAAAATCGATTTCCAAGAAGTGCTCAAAATCAAAATCAATACCCTCACTTTTAGAGTTGAAAAAATTAAAAGCAGGTTCCTTTACTTTTTCAAGAGAATACCTGTTTTTACTAAAGAATGAGTTCTTTTTATAGTACTCATCTTCGAAAGGTAAACCTAATTCTAAAAGCTGGCTTTGTACTTTGTACCCTTCTGTATTAGAAATTTCTAGCGTTGTTGCAGTAACTTGCGAATTAGCATCTGTAATTTCAGTGTCGGCCTCCTGTTGGGTAAGTGGAGCAGGATCTTTTTCGCATGAGATAAAGCCTATTGTACCAAATAATAACATTAGGCCCATTAATAACGATTTAGTTTTCATAGAATTAAAGTTTTAGTTTGACAAGTTTTTTTATGATAATCATCGAATATTCAAAAAGTGTACCAATCTAATTCTTTAAACAAATTTCAACCTGAGAGGTTTAGTAAACGATAAAATATATATACGTTTTTCAAGAATTTATGTTTGTCGATTTTGTTATATTCTTTTTGGAACAATGCCAGATTTATATT
>WBUV01000503.1 GCA_008933525.1 Bacteroidales bacterium
GCGTCAGGTTGAAATGGGGTATAACCTTTTGCGATTGCAAATTGGGTTGGAGTCCGGTGAACCAATTGTTCTAAAATCAAATATCGATTCTATAGCGCAAAAGTGTGTTCTGCTTCATTCAATTGTAAGTCCTTTCGATATTAATAATAACATGGATTTCAAGCTGGTATCACTTCAGGGCGATATGGCTAAAAAACAGGTTTTGTTGAAGAGGGCTAGTTATTTGCCCTCCATTGTAGCTTTTTATTCCTATACTGAAAAATTACAAAAGCCCGCTTTTGATATGTCGCCAAAACAAGTTCTTGGCTTTACGCTGACTGTTCCAATTTTTTCAAGTGGTCAGAGGCAATCTCAACTAAATCAAGCAAAAATTGATTACAGTATTAGTCAAAACTCCAAGGATTTAGTATTCCAGCAGCTTACACTTCAGGAGCGTCAGTTAAGGTTCACATTCAATAATCTTTACGAGCAACTGTCTACACAAAAGGCCAATGTTGAGATTGCTAAGGAGGTGCTAGATAAAATGAATCTTAAATATCAGCAAGGCGTAGTCTCGAGTTTGGAACTTACATCGGCTAATAGCGAATATTTAAATGCCGAAACAACATACACCAGTTTAATGCTGCAACTATTAAATGCAGAACTATCGTTACGAAAAATAAACAGCAACCTATAACTTTTTAAATATGAAATTGATTAAGATTTTTATTTTACCAGCAGTATTTGTATTTCTAACAGTAGCCAATTCGTGCTCCTCTAAAAAGACTGAAGATACTGCAAATACAGAGGAAAGTGTTCGCTCAATTCCAGTTAAAACTATGCTTGTTAAACAAGAAGAAATTAACTTAAGTATTGATTACACTGCAACATTAGTAGCTTTTGAAGAAGTTCATTTGGCTCCGGCAACTCCTGGAAGAATTGAAAAGATAAATGTTGAGATTGGAAATACTGTTAATAAGGGCGATGTTGTGGCTGTGATGGATAGAACCAACCTTGAGCAGGCCCGCATTAACTTAATGAACATTGAAACAAACTTTAAACGACTTGATACTCTCAAAAAAACTAATAGCATTGCCGATCAGCAGTACGATCAAGTAAAATCATCGTACGATTTGGCAAAAAATAGCTATAGCTATTTATTGGAGAACACCCAGCTTAAGGCACCTTTCAGCGGTGTTATTTCGGGGAAGTATTTTGAGGATGGTGAAATTTATTCTGGGGCTCCAGTAGCAACTGTTGGAAAACCAGCAATTGTTTCGATTGTTCAGATCAATCAACTTAAAGCGCTTATTGGCATCAGTTCTAGTTATTTCCCAATTGTGAAAACTGGAATGAGGGCAGATGTAAAATCCGATATTTATCCTGATATGCCATTTCGTGGCGAAATATTTAGGATTTACCCAGTAGTTGATAATGCTACTAAAACATTTACTGTTGAAATCAGGATTCAGAACACTGACTTGAAGTTACGCCCGGGAATGTTCTCGAAAATAACATTGAATATGGGCAAGGGAAGCGCAATTATGGTGCCTACAATTGCACTGATTAAGCAAACCGGAACAAACAATATGTATGTTTACTTAAATAGAGGTAACAAGGCATTCAAGCAATCGGTTAAAATAGGTCGGATTGTCGACGATAAAACTGAAATCCTTGAGGGTATTATTCAGGGTGATGAGGTTGTGATAGTTGGTCAGAATAAACTTGAAGCCGAAATGCCGTTAAATGTAATCAAGTAAGGACGTATTGTTTTAATGATTCTAAAAGTAAAATTATGAGTCTATTTAGTGCAGCAGTTAAAAAGCCCATAAGCACAATAATGATATTTATTGGTGTGGTAATTTTGGGTATTTACTCCTATATTCAGCTTCCGGTTGATTTTTTTCCAAAGATCGATCCACCAATGATCTCGGTTTTCACATTTTACCCCGGAGCCAATGCTTCCGATGTGGAGCAAAATATTACACGAAAACTCGAAGATGGTTTTGGTTCGCTAACCAACCTTAAGAAGATTTCATCTCAATCGAAAGATAATATCTCCGTAATTACTCTGGAATTTGAGTGGGGATCGAACCTCGATGAGGCTGTAAACGAAATACGCAACGCAGTTGGATTGGCCGAAAGGAATCTTCCTGACGATGTGGAGAGTCCAACCATTTTTAAAATAAGTACAAGCATGGTACCTGTGATTATGTTCTCAATTACTTCCAATGAGAGTTATCCGGGTATAAAGGATATTTTAGATAAAAAGTTAGTTCAACCACTAAACA
>WBUV01000504.1 GCA_008933525.1 Bacteroidales bacterium
CTTGCATATAGTTGGCAGATACCATAAAGTTCGCTTTATCCTTTGGATTGATTTCTTTAATAATGCTCCAGTTGGGAATCATTGTTGCATGGTCATCGCTTAAACGCTGAGCAGCCCAAATAGCACCCGGTTTTTTGCTTTCAGGAGTCCAACCTGGTCCAACACCAAAAACCTCAAAAACCCAAGCTTCTTCAGTGTCTGCAATCACCAACGCTTCCGAGCCGTCGCCACTTGATGGCAGAAAACCGTAGGTGGTGCATAAATCGCCAATGAACTGAACAGCCTCCCGAGCTTTTTTGTATCGTTGCAGGGCAAATATCATAGCCTGTTCAATTGTCATAATCTGCTTGCCATTTTCCATTGTACAGATTAGTTCTTTGCGCTGGTTTGTTGTGCTTTCGGCTATTCCGAGTTGATACTCGTTCATATGCGAATAGGCTGAATGGAAATAACCATAGGTTTGCTCAACCTGAGGAAGATAGCCAAGAATTTTACCATCGTCGTTAAGGGGTCTGTCAGCATCCTGAATGCCCCAGAATATTGGAGCCATCTCTCCCTTTTTAAAAGATTTTCCTGGAACAAAGAAAATTCTAGAATCAGGGCCAGTATCAGTATGCGAAATAATCACAGAACCATCGGCCGAGGCATTTTTCCCCACCGCAATTACGGTACAGGAATAAGAACTAGGATTTGTAAGTAAAATTAATCCTAATATTAATATTGTTGGTTTAAAAAATTTCATGTTTTAATGTTTTACAGGTTAAATAATCTGAAATTTATTTGGATCTTCTATTAGTCCACCCTTTTTGCTTTTTTTCGAGGATAAATCAACTTCCATCCACTTCTCTAAAACAGTGTATATACTATCGCGAAGTTCTTCCGGAAAATGTTTTATTCTTGTAGAATGACTACCTCCTGGATTAAACATTATAACAGCGTTGGTTTGTTTACCAGGGTCAACAGCCGTGGCTGACCATGCATCGTTTTGACCGTAGATATAAAGAATGTTATTGCCATTCACTTTTAACCAAGCATCAACATCGCGCATTGTTTCAGGGTTAAAGTTTGCTTTGTAACCTTTTGGCATTGTAAAGTCGAATGTGATATTTACACTATCCTTTAGGTATTTCCTGAAAGGTTCAATTTCGTATCCATACATACCGATTTCGGTCATTGCTTGAAAAAAGAATGGACGAATAGATTCAATTGACTTTTCTTCAAAGAAAGTAAATGGATTAATTGCTTTGAAATGTTTAAAAAGAACTTCGGCTGATGCTTTTTTTGACGGGATGCTATCGCAGGGTGTTCCCCATTGCCAGAATGCAAAAGAATACTCCAGAACACTTAAATCGTAGGCTCTGTCGAGTCCCATTATAAACTCCCAACCTTTTTCGGTGGCTAGTTTTTGGAACATTGGGAAAATTTCCTTTTTCTTCTCGAATAGCTGGATTTGATATTCATGTATTTTTTTTCGACACTCTTGAGTACCTACTTTGCTTAGAAACTCATAAACCCTAGGTTCTTCGGATGAAAAGTTAAGAGGGGCAACATAGGGAACACTAACATCAACATCTTTAGGGTAGAATCGGCGATGGTAAATTGTGGCTTGTCCACTTTTACTTATACCTGTTGATGCCCACTTTCCAGTGTAAAAAGGTTTAAAGGCTTCTATAATTTTATGCTGATCGGCTGCAGCTTGTCTAACATTCAGAAAACTCCACGGAATAGAGTCTTTCGGTCTACTCTGATCAAAGAATCGATGTTCGATGGTTAACTGATTGGCATCGAGAATTCTTGTTAGTTCATTCGGTTTTGATGTGTACATTGTATAACCATCGATTACAACCACCATTGGGCGATTGAAATCCTTGTGTGAATAGTATGCTTTGAGGGGAAATGTTGGGCTGTTCGGATTTTTGTGATCCAAAGGCATTCTAAACCAAACCACGTATGTCGATTTAAAAAGAGGATCGTTTGAAATGGTTTTAAAACTATCAACTAGCGCTATTTGCTTGAGCAAATCTTCGGGTGTTTGCAGCTTTGGCTTAAAGCTTAGCAAAGTTGCAATTACAGCAACAGATAGGATAAGCGAAAATCTTTTTATCATACTAACAAGCTATTAGAGTTTACTTCAAATTTATTCTTTTTTACTCAATTTACGACATAGAATTCGGAGGCGTTAAGAAAATTTTGAAATAATTCGTTAAAAAATTCCTGCTGTTTGAGCATTGTTGGGTTTGTGGTGGAGCGAGTTT
>WBUV01000041.1 GCA_008933525.1 Bacteroidales bacterium
CCTCCTTGGTTACAGGTCCACATGCACGGTAAGGTTGAGCATCGTGCTTACGTAAACCAAATCCACGGCGGATGTTGAATATACGCTGGAAGTTATAAACACGCTCACTTTGTAGAATTAATCCGTGTTTATCAATATTGTTACCAGTAACCCCGTTATGAACGGCTACGTAGTTATCAACGTGTCCAGGGATTTTGTGTGGTTCTGGTAGTTGAGCGTTACCTTTTGGTACAACGTCGTTCCAAGGTAATTTGCAAAAACCATTCAAACCAAACCAAGTGCGGAACATTGGGAAGTAGTGTAACGCTTCGGCTTTATCCTCGAAACTTGGGAGTTGGTTATTAACCATATCCATGAAAATTAACCAAGCTTCGTCGTGCTGAGGACCTTTGTTGGTCATAGCGTAACCGCCTTGCTGAGCAAGCGATTCCTTAGAAACGTACTGTGAGTACTCCAAACCTTTGTTCTCCATTCCAATATCTTGTAGGAAAGCAGGATCGGCACCGTACTCCTTAATGAATTTTTCTTTCATTTTGCGAACACCCTGACCAACAACTAATCCAAATCCTTCGCCACGAGCAAGTTGGTGCATTACTTCCATTGCATCCTCGAACTGACCAAATCTAAGATCTAAACCGCCTGTGCGCTCCTTGTTTAGGATACCATTCTCGTAGCATTCCATAACAAATGCCATACAGGTACCCCAGGTAATAGTACAAATTCCGTATGTATCGCAGTAGAAGTTTCCTTCAATAATCTGATCGTAATCGAAAATTCCAAGGTTAGAACCTAAACCTGCAGCAGTTTCGTACTCAGGACCGTCAACAATAACCTTAGAACCTTTGTATGGGCCGGTTTTAAGTTCAAAGTCATCAACACCCTTAGAACAGCTCATTGCGCAGCCAATCCAGCAACCATCAGGAATACCTAATGTGAAGTATTTATCGCGGAGCAAATCGCTATGGATTTTCTTACCATCGGCCGAGCTACCAAACTTAAAGTTGTGGGTAGGAAGCAAATCGTAATCATTCATCACGTTAACGATGTTTGCTGTACCTTTTTTACGCATTTGGCACTGATGGTCGTCGAGTTCGCGAATTTCTGCCTGATAACTTCTTCCGCGCTCGGTAATCGCCTCAAGGTTAGCTACGTTGTTAAGGTTACCTTTAATACCCTCAACACGTGCTACAATAGCCTTAATCTTTTTATCGCGCATAACGGTACCTAAACCTCCGCGACCAGCTTGTTTTAGTCTTACTTTCTTACGTTTTGGATCGTAGAAGGTAAAGTTAATCATGCCAATTAATGAGTGATCGGCAGCAGCTCCAGTTGAAACAATCCCAATATTCTTATAATCTTTTTCTTCATCGGCAAAAACCTCGGTTAACTCTTCGCCAAGTAGATGTGAATCCTTTGAGAAACCAGGGTCTTCATAAATTTCTACGGTGTGATTAATTCCATCAATGTAGATGATAACATCCTTATCGGCTTTTCCTTGTAGTTCCAAAGCATCGTAACCAGAGAATTTCAAGAAGGGACCAAAGAAACCACCCACGTTGGAGTCCATTACCGAGTTGGTTTGAGGCGAAAGGCTCACAATAAGAGACTTTCCAGTACCAGAATACTGAGTTATACCGCCTACAGGACCAGAACTGATGATAATCTCGTTTTCTGGGTCGTCCCAGCGAGTAGTTGGGGTTGTTGCATCCCAGAGTAGACGCAAACCGTAACCTTTACCACCAATGAACTTCTCTTTAACTTGAGGTGGAACAACTTTCTCCTTAACATCGTTGCTACCAACGTTTATGTATAGAACCTTGTCGGTGTACCCTCTGTACAAAGGTTTCCATTCATAATTCCATTTTTTAAGCAGTTTCATCTGCTTAGCCATTTCGTGAATGTTCATATGTTTATGTTTATGGTTTGTTCACTGTAAAATTTTGCACTAAAGTATTGGTAAAGTTATTAATAAAAAATGACTTTAATCAATATGAAAACGTTTGCATATTGGGATTTTATGCATGTTTCAAGCATAACACTTATAGGAGACTATTCCCCTAAATCGAAGCAGAGAATTGTTGTGTGATTGTATTCCTCGTTTGGCATTAGTAAAGTTGAAGGGAAGTTAGGATTGTTTGGTGTATTTGGGAAGTGTTGTGGTTCTATACAAATTGCCCAGTTTCCACTTGTGGGGATTTTTATGTTGCTCTCGTTGGGTTGAGGATGTTTTAAAGCAGTATAGAGTTGGATTCCTGGCTGAGTTGTGTAAATTTTTAGTCCAATGTCGGTTTTGGGATTTTTTAGAGTTACTGATGGTTCTTTAAGGTTGGGTTTTTTTAGAACAAAGCAATGATCGTAAAGTCCATCTACCAAATCGATATCGGCACCAATTGCTTTTGGTTTATGGAAATCGAAAGGAGTACCAGACAGTTCTCGGATCTCGCCAGTTGGAATCAGCTCATCGTTTACTGGAAGATAATGGTTTGCATTAATTGTTAAAACATGGTCAAGCACATCGGTATGAAATCCACTTAGGTTGAAGTAGCTGTGCGATGTGAGGTTTACATGGGTTGGTGCGTCGGTTTTGGCGGAGTAGTTGATGCAAATTTGGTTATCGTCGGTAATTTGGTAGGTTACCCAAACATCCAAGTTTCCAGGAAAACCCTCATCGCCACTATTACTGCGGAGATAGAATTTTAAGGTGCAAACACCGTTAACCTGTTCGAAAAGTTGAGGCTCCCACACTTTTTTATCGAAACCCAACATACCGCCATGTAGCTGATTGTTGCCTTCGTTCTTTGAAAGGTTGAAGGTTTTGTCGCCGATTACGAATTGTCCACCAGCAATTCTGTTGGCATATCGACCAACAATTACTCCGGGATAGATTTTACATGAAGGGTAAGGTTTTAAGTTGTCGAAACCGTAAACTAGGTTGATACAGCTATCGTCGTCGCAATTTAGGTTGATTGCTGTTATTGTTGCACCATAGTTGGTAATGGAAACCTCGAGTCCGTCTCCAGTTATAAATGTATATAGAAAAACCTTTTCGTTATCGATTTTCCCAAATGGGCTAATGGTGCAATCCATAGAGCAGAGAATTTAGAATTCAGTACCCCTAAGAAACAAAAAATTAATTTACGCGACTAATTCTTTATAGGTCATTTTCATCAATAATGAAAATTTCCTCGTTAGGTTTCTTCATGAGGTATTGCTCGCGGGCGAATTTTTCGAGATTTTCGTTATTGGTTCTGAGTTCCTTAATTTTGCGCTTATCGTCGTTTATCTTATTCTGGTAGTATTCTTTTTCCTCTTCCATTTTGTTGATTTTTCGGCGGGTACTAATCATCGAAATCCAGTTACTGTTGTCGAAAATAAGCATCCATAGAACAAATATTAGCCCTGTAATGAAGAATTTGTTCTTTAGCCTAACTACAATCCATTTCCATCCGTTTTGTGGATCCAGACTCATATCAACCTCCTGTCATTAGATGAATAACCTGTACATTATCGCCAGCACAAACCGAAACTTTTGAGTAATTCTCCTTTGTAACCAGTATATCGTTAACCTTAACAATAAGCAATTTGTAGCTGAACTTTTTAATTTTCAGAAGTTCTTCTACAGTTATGGCTTTTTCTGTTGTCTCAACAAAATCGGGGTTGTTGTTTAAAATTATCTCCATCAAGTTATTCTCAGTTTTGTCACAAATTTATACTAAAAACAATTAAACTTTACGGTTTAACCTTAACGTTTGTTACTTTATTTAGTAGGATGCTTAGTACTACATTGGCCTCCATTGCTGCACAAATATTAACCCTTGGCGCAATTGGCGGAAGATTGTCTGCAACTTCTGAAACGCCATCGCCACAAATGTAAAGGTTTCCGTATTGCTGAACCTTCATATCGTTTGAGTTTCCCCAGCCAGCCATTCCATTTCCAATTACTAAGGGAATTTCTGGTTTCTCGGTTTGAAATTTTTCAATGATAATCTGTTTCATTTCTGCCCTGTCGAAGGCCTCTACCATCACATCAACAGTTTGAAAAAAGCTGAGAATGTTGCTTGAATCTAATTTCACATCGTATGTTTCCAGAATTAATTCAGGGTTGATACTTAGCAAATTTGCTCTGAGCGCATCAACCTTTTTAAAACCTACCTGATGCTTAAAGTAGAACTGACGGTTCAGGTTGCTTTCGGCAACAACATCAAAGTCTACAACGGTAAGTTTTCCAATTCCAACGCGGGTTAGAGCCATTGCAACATTGCTGCCCAATCCACCAGCTCCGGCAATTCCAACTGTATGGTTTTTTAGAATAGATCTTATTTGTTGATAATCAAGCATTGTCGATACTCCATTTTCAAATTTTCAAATCGTCAAAATAACTTATTCCGAGTATTTTTTAAAGTATAAATCGATTAAATGCTGAGCGGCAATAAATGAGCTAACCTTGTTGGCAATTACATCGTGCTCAGTTTTTTTAAGGTGCGAATGAATGTCCTTGTTATGGTAAAAGTGATTCTTCAGCGCCTCGTTAATCGATTCGTACATCCAGTACTTGGCCTGTTGGCTACGCCTGCTTGCTAAGTAACCATTATTACTCGTAAAATCAACGTACGATTTAATTGTGTTCCAAATTTCCTTCAATCCAGTTTTTTCGAGCGATGAACAAATCACCGCATCGGTTATCCATCCCGAATCGGCTGGAGGGAAAAGGTGCAATGCATTTTTATACTCGGCCTGGGCAAGTTTAGCCTTTTGAACATTCGCTCCATCGGCTTTGGTGATTGCAATTAAATCGGCCATTTCCATAATGCCACGTTTAATTCCCTGTAACTCGTCGCCAGCACCCGCAAGCATGAGTAGAAGGAAAAAATCCACCATGGAGTGAACGGCTGTTTCGCTTTGACCAACACCTACGGTTTCAATAAAAATTGTATCGAAACCAGCTGCTTCGCAGAGGATAATTGTTTCGCGAGTTTTGCGTGCAACACCTCCAAGCGAGCCTGCCGATGGCGAAGGGCGAATAAATGCGTTTGGGTCGGCGCTTAAATCCTCCATTCGGGTTTTATCGCCCAGAATACTTCCTTTGCTCCGTTCGCTGCTTGGGTCAATGGCTAGCACTGCAAGTTTATGTCCTTGCGATGTTATTGTTGTCCCGAGCGACTCAATGAAGGTGCTTTTTCCTACACCGGGCACACCGGTTATTCCAATTCGTATAGATTTTCCCGAGTACGGTAGGCATCGCTCTATCAGCTGCTGACCCAACTCATGATGATGCGGTAACGAACTTTCAATCAGCGTAATGGCCTGGCTGAGTATAGTTATATTCTTATTCAGAATGCCCTCCATATACTCATCAACAGTTAGGAGTTTGCGTTTTCGCTCCTTGAACCGTCTTATAGCATCCTCGTTAACTGAGGGTGGTTGCTCAATTCCTGGGTTAACAATAAGGGCGCTTTTATTCTCTTTTTCTTTCATCAACCAAAACTTTTCCTCTGCGAATTTATTTAATGGCTAATTACAAACCTAATTTAAACGAATATTGTTTAGCATAGCTTTTCAACAAATTATCTAAAATAAAAAAGGACGACAGGAGTCGTCCTAATTATAGCCTAAATTCATAATTATTGCTGTTTCTTTTCCACATTACCGCTCATTCTAAGTATAACGGTGGAATTTTTAGGATCGTTAGTTATAACAGTTATCGATTTACTTTGCAGACCTGTAAATCCGTTGGTTCGAAATGATGCAGCAATTGGTGATGATTCACCTGGTTTAAGAATTTTTTTGCTAGGCTCAACGGTGGTGCAACCGCAGCTCGCTTTTACTTTTCTAATTATAAGGTCGCTTTTACCTACATTTTTCAAAATGAAACTGAACTCGGCTAAATTACCCTCGGGAATAGTTCCAAAGTTGTATGATGTAGTATTGAAATCAGCTTTTGGTGCATTTTCGAGTTCTTTAGGCGAAAGTTTAGAGTAATCCTCTTCAATGCTTCCTGTTATTGTTATTGGGCTGTTGTTAATGGGCTGATCGTTTACCGACAGAGTAAACCTGTCAACAACAAAACCCCAGTCGTTCCTATCCTTTGGGCTATATTTTAGAATAACCATACCGAATTCATCAGGCTGAACAACCTGAGGTGTAACAGTAACACTAAAATAGCCATAGGCTTGTGTGTTTGATGTTACTTTTGCAGGGTTAGTTGCTTTATTAATAAACTTAAGGGTGTCGGTTACGCTTGTATTTAAAAATAGACGACCTAGTGCAAAAAGATTTCGCTCAAAGCGAAGGTCTCCAATAGGAATTCTGTAAATTTCATCCACAGTTTTTACGTGTGGTAATACTACTCCGGCTATTTGAAGTACAACAACATTAGGATCGGCATTTGAGTATACCGACAAGGTTTTGTTGAAAGGGCCTGGTCTGTTTTTGGGGTCGTAACCAATTTTAATTTTTCCCGATTTCCCCGGAGCAACAGGTTCTCTGGACCATTCCGGAGTTGTGCAACCACATGTTGACGAAACTCTTTGAACAATTAACGGGCTTACTCCGGTGTTGGTAAATTCAAACTCATAGCTAGCAATTCCATCGTCTTCCTTAATTGTGCCGTAATTGTACTTATCGGATTTGAAAACAATCTTTGCACCGCCCTGCTGAGCAAATATGGTCGTTACAATAAAAAGTAGCGATAATGTAATAATAAACCTTTTCATCCGTACAGAATTTTAATATTATTAATCACAAGCAAGTTATCTTCTCGCTTTTAACACTCACCTACATTCGGATGGAACACCCATTTTTTGTTCATCCTTATTTGTGCAAACTGTCTTGCATGGGTGTTTCATTGTTATATATTTTTTAATGTGTATTGGATTAATTAAACGATTTCAAAAGTATAAAAGTTTACAATTAACACCAATTATTTTACAATCAACATCTATACCATATTAAAAACAATCTTACTTTTGTTTAGATTAATATTTGAGCTTGAAATTGTGAGAGTCACACTTCGAGTTCAAAAATTTAAGATAAGCAGAAAGAAAGATTCGATTAAATATCATCAGAAGAATAGATGGAGTCAATGAAAGCAAAAATATCAGAATTAGCTCAGAAATATTACCAATCGATAATTGAATATAGAAGATATATTCATAAAAATCCAGAGATATCGTTTCAGGAGTTCGACACGGTGAATTATATTAAATCAATCTTCGATGAAAAGGGGATTGAAGTGATTCCAGTTAAGGGCCAAACAAGTTTTTTTGCAGTAATAAAAGGTAGTAATCCAGGCAAAACCATTGGGATTAGAGCCGAGCTTGATGGGCTCCCAGTAAACGAGGAAACGAGTTTGGATTTTAAATCTGTTAAGTCTGGAGCGATGCACGCTTGTGGACACGATATTCATATGGCCTCGTTAATTGGCACAGGAATAATTATCGATGAGTTAAAGGAGTATTGGAGTGGAAGAGTTGTGTTGATATTCGAATCGGGCGAGGAGCAACTCCCTGGTGGAGCAAAGGCAATATTGGAATCTGAGGAGTTTTCCCTGTATAGGCCTGATTTGATGATTGGAATGCACGTATTGCCAGAGTTGGAGGCCGGAAAGGTTGGTTTTTGCTCGGGTAGGTACATGGCCTCAGGCGATGAAGTTTATATAACCGTGAAAGGAAAAGGCGGACACGCAGCTTTGCCGCATACATTGGTCGATCCTGTTGTTATTGCTTCGAGCATAATTATTAATCTGCAGGCTTTTGTTAGCAGGAATTCTCCAGCATTAGTTCCTACAGTGCTTTCGTTTGGGAAAGTAATTGCAAACGGTGCAACCAATATAATTCCCAACGAGGTATCTATCGAGGGAACGTTCCGAACAATGGATGAGACATGGAGAAGCAGGGCTCACACGTTGATTGAGTCATACGCAAAAGGAATTGCTCAATCGATGGGTGGCGAGTGCATTGTTGAGATTAGAAAGGGCTACCCATCGGTGTATAATAATCCACAACTAACGGAAGTTTTCAGTAAACTTTCATCAGATTTTTTAGGACATGAAAGTGTTGTTGTGCTTGAACCAAGAATGACAACAGACGATTTTGCATACTTTAGTCAGCAAATACCATCCGTTTTTTTTAGAATCGGAGTTGGATTTCCGAATTCTGAACACTACCAGCTACACTCTTCGCAATTTATTGCTAATGAAGAAGCAATCAAACATTCAGTTCCCTTGCTAGTAATGCTTTTGGTGAATAATCTAAGGTAAAAGAGTCCTTACAAATAAAGAAGAGACATTGGTGTCACATTAACTAGGTTTTATCAAAATCATTGTTTGCCAAATAACAATTTAAGGAAACTTAAATTTAAGTTTCGGAAATTGTTGTAACTTGTTGCTCATTAAACAAATATCAAAAGTTGCTCTTTTGTTGAATATCGCAGCGATTCATAACTTTTGATATTTTTAAATTTTGCTTTAAACGATGATTTTGTGTGTTGGTTTCGTTTTGATTGTTATTTTTGCAGAGTTTAACAGAAAACGTTTTAGGTATTATAATACAGTGAGTTGAAGGCCTCGGAGGGGTTTCTTTGACTTATTTTTTTGCATTTAAATAAATGGAAATTTATCAGATATGAGAAAACTTTTACTTAATCTGTTGGTGCTAGTTTCAATTTTGTTTAGCACAAATTTAGTGGCGCAGGAAGGAACAAAACAGTTGATGCCAAGTTCAAGTGATAGGCTTTGGCTGGAATTTAATGTGTTTGGAACTGCAGGTCAGGGATTTGGAATGTATAACTGTGCAGCCGATAAACGCATAAACATAAGGCTTAGGGCAGGGGAAAAAATGTACTTTGGAATGAAGCTTAGTGGGTATTACTCTAGTAATATTACCGATGCAGGAAGAGTCTATTTTCGAGTAAAGAATCCTAGTGGCACAGTGGTTTTCTCTGAACGTAATGTTCCCTCATCTGGAACTGGCTATATATCAAACTATACTCAAGCTATAACTGGGCCTAATGGGGTAAAGTTAAATGGAACGTCAATAAGCGGAGGGTATAATGCATATAGTTTAACAGCGGCAGTAACAGGTGATTATTACATTGAGTTTGCCGAAACATCAACAATGCGAGACAGGTTTGCGTTGGAATTTTTTGATGTGACCGTTACAGATGCCAACGATAATGTTGTAACAAACCCAGGAGCACCTAATGTGTCAGCGGGGAGGTTGTGGTCAAAAGCATGGCAAATGACCACTACTAGCTTTACGAGCTATAGGGTTAACTCATACTTCTATGTTTTTACATCCGATGAGTTTATCAATAAAATTAATTTTCAGTTTTATCCGTATTCCTTTATCTTTCAGTCAAACTCTTATGGGTTAATAAAACCTGAAACCGAGAGTAACTATATAAAGCGTGCTCAGAGTAAGGATAACGACCAAACTTCCAATGCTTATGAGTATAGAATTTATTTAAACGATCCCGATAGGAGTGTATGGCCAAATACCCGTCTTGCTGCTCCTACAGTTCAAGTTTGGGCCGATAATGAGCTGTTTTTTGATTATAACTATAGTAGAACACCACAGCAGTTAACTTTCCCAAGTAATACTATCAACTTGGAAAAAAACATGCCTAGTTGTGCATACAATTCCATTGCACTATTCAAAATTAATTCCAACATTGATGGGTTTACAGCAATTCTTCTAGATTTGGATGGAGATGGCTCCTACTCAACTTCGGGTAGCGATAGGGTTATTTTTCGCGACATGAAGAAGGGCAACAACTACATTGTTTGGAACTTTAAAACCGATGCAGGGGCTGAGGTTCCTGTTGGAACGTATAGGGCATCAGCAACTTTCTTGGGGCGCGGACCAACCCATTTCCCTATGTACGATGTGGAACAACTCGACGGTGTTCAGACAACCGCAGTAAGACCCTTCAAAAAGCTTAATGCTTCAATTTATTGGGACGATACTTTCATTTCACGCTGGGGTGATGAAACTGGTGGTGGTTTAATGGATGAAACACAGCGTAAGAACTTAGTTGTTGGTCAAAATATCCCTCGAACATGGTCATGGAACTCGGCTTTAGAGGATGTAAACTTTAATGGGAATAAAAATACCATGAATACATGGTTTAATGCCATTGATTTAGGGTATTCGCAAATAACCTTGAATGTAACGCAAAGTGATACAAAATGCGTTGATGGATTGCAACCTTATGTTGGAGATATTTATAAGGAAGGATTACCAAATAATAACATAACGTTCACTCAACTTGATTTTACGAAGAAATTCTTTGACCCTGCAGATGACCCTTTAAACAGAATCAGAGTCTTATCTTTACCAGCTAATGGAACCCTCCGTCTTTCTGGAGTTGCAGTAACTATTGGTCAAGAAATTACCTTGGCAAATCTTCCTAACTTAACATTTACCCCAACAACTAACTGGATTGGAAGAACATCGTTTGACTATAAGGCTTGGAATAATTCTAACAAGGAGTCGATGAATCAGGATAAGGTGTATCTTACTGTAAATACACCGCCGACCATTTCGTCGATTGCCGATCAAAATTTATGCACAAACACACCCTCTCCAGCAATTCCATTTATCGTTGGTGATGGGACTGAAACCCCTGCGGGTAATTTAATTGTGACGGCTTATTCGGCCGATCCAACATTTGTGCCTAACAGTTCAATTGTATTAGGTGGAACAGGCGCAAACCGAACTATTCAAGTAACACCTGTTGCTAACAAGTCCGGCAATGCAATTATATACGTTATGGTAGACGATGGCCTATCGCAGGCTATTCAGGAATTTGCGGTTTATACTAGTCCTGATTTGGAGTTCAGTGGCGATACAACTTTATGCGTGGGACAAGCTCTTTACTTAGTTGCACAAGAAACAGGAGCAACGTCATACACTTGGAAGTATGGAACAACAACGATGGGAACTACAAAAACACTCTCGTTGGCAGCTGGCAGTTATGCCGGAAACTGGTCGTTAACTATTCAGAAAGGAAGTTGTATATCAACAAGGAATTTTGAGGTACTTATATCGCCAATTACTACATTTACTGGCGATGCTAATGTTTGTGTTGGCGAAGAGATTGCTCTTAGTGCAGTTGAAAACAATGCTACTTATGAATGGAAAAAAGGAACCACAGTAATATCAACTACAAAACAGTATACTAAGACTGGCGCTGTTTTAACTGATGCTGGGACAAACTACACACTAAAGGTTACCAAGGAGGGCTGTGTGGCTACTTCGCCTGAATTTACCATTTCTGTCATTAATCAGCCAACCATCGGGTTAACTTTAGTAGGAAGTACTGTTGACCCTGGAGCTAATGGCACAATTACTGTTCAATCTTCACAGTCGGGTGTTACCTATAATATTTATAAAGCAGGAACATTTATAACTTCGGGTACTAGCACAGGCGGAAATTTAGTAATTACTGTTCCAGCAGTTAATTTAACAATTGGATCGAACATTTTTGAGGTAAGAGCAAGCAATGCAAATTGTGAGGTTCCAATGAGTAGCAATGCTACTATTACTGTTCGTGAACCCGGCATAACCGTTTCAGCTATATCTGGGAATACAACAGAGGCAGGGGGAACAGCTACGTTTACTATTGTCCTTAAAACTCAACCTACGGCAAATGTCACAATTCCTGTTAGCAGTTCCGATTTAACAGAAGGTTCTCTATCAATTTCAAACGTACAGTTTACTCCAGCAAACTGGAACTCTCCGCAAACAGTTACAGTAACTGGTGTTGATGATGTAGTAATTGATGGAAACATAACTTACTCAATTGTAATAGATGCATCATCTAGTACCGATTCATACTATAATAATATCAACCCTGCAGACTTAACTCTAAGTAATATCGACAATGATGTTGCCGCAGTGATAATAAATGCTCCATCGGGACTAACAACAACAGAACTAGGGGGTACTGCAACGTTTACTGTGCGTTTAGCATGTCAACCATCTGCAGATGTAACATTCACATTAAGTTCGAGCAATCCTTTGGAAGGAACGGTATCGCCAACAAGCATTACGTTTACGTCTGCCAATTGGAATACCAATAGAACTGTTACAATAACAGGTGTCGACGATTTAATTGACGATGGAGACGTCGCTTACTCGATAATAACATCTACCACAACAAGTGCCGATCCATTATTCAACGGTTTAACTGTTGCTGATGTTAATGTTACAAACATTAACAACGATGCTGCTGGTGTAATTGTTACTCCTACCAGTGGATTAACAACTTACGAAACAGGACCTCCTGCGTCATTTACAATAAGGTTAAATAGCCAGCCAACTCAACCAGTATCAATAACGTTATCATCGAGCAATCCCTCCGAGGGTAATGTTTCACCAACGAGTGTAACATTTAACTCCACCAATTGGAATACTGCTCAAACAATTACAGTGACAGGGGTTAATGATGATGTTGATGATGGTAATATTAGCTATACAATAATTACATCAAACGCATCGAGCACTGACACTCGCTATAACAATATGAATGTTGCAGATGTCTCGGTTGTTAATGTTAATGATGATGTTGCAGGTGTAACAGTGAGTCCTACTGTTGGATTAACAACTACAGAGGCGGGAGGAACTGCTACCTTTGGTATTCGTTTGAATAGCAAACCTGTGGCTGATGTTACCATTGGAATTAGTTCGAGCAATACAAACGAGGGTTTTGTATCACCTACATCTATTACATTCACAACAGCAAACTGGAATACAATTCAAAGTGTATTGGTAACGGGCGTTGACGATTTTGTTGACGATGGAGATAGAACTTATACTATAATTACTGCAAACGCATCGAGTAGCGATACAAAGTATAGCAATATGGTTGTACCAGATGTTTCTGTAACAAACTTGGATAACGATGTTGTGGGTATTGTTGTGGATCCAATTGTTGGTTTAACAACGAATGAATCAGGAGGAATGGCTTCGTTTAATGTTGTTCTGGCAAGCCAACCAACTGCTAGTGTAACAATCGGATTATCGTCGAGCAATACTGCTGAGGGAACCGTATCGCCAGCATCTATTACATTTTTAACAACTAACTGGAGTACGCCTCAAACAATAACAGTTACAGGAGTTAACGATGCTGTTGCAGATGGGTCACAGGCCTACACAATTATTACTTCGGCAGCAGTAAGTTCTGATCCGTTGTATAGT
>WBUV01000505.1 GCA_008933525.1 Bacteroidales bacterium
ATAATCAGGTGTTTATGAGTTAAGTGTGAAGGTATAAATTTACAAAATATTCAGGAATATTTTGTGAAAAAAGAACGTAATTGGTTCGCGGGTTTGTTTTATTCGATTTAAGAGAGTTTTTAACAACAGATAGTGTCATAAGGTAGTTTTAACAATCGACAGATGTTTACGAAACAAACAAGGAATTAGGCCTCTTCAATGCAGAAACGAAGTTTTTTTTTCACTTTTTTATTCGCAACTGAATTTTAAATGGAGAAAGGTTAATGCCCTTAGAAAGTAAAAATTTGATACCTAATTTTTAGAACAAAAAAGTCTGAGTTAAACTCAGACTTTGTGGAATATTTTCAGGTTGCTTTACTTAATCTGCATTTTATGAAATTTAGCATAGTAGCCATTCAAAGCAATTAACTCATCGTGTTTACCGCGCTCTACAATTTCACCTTCGTGTAATACACAGATTAAGTCGGCATTACGAACGGTTGAAAGCCTGTGGGCAATCACTAAAGAGGTCCTGTGCTTCATTAAGTTTTCAATAGCATCTTGAACCAGTCTTTCCGATTCGGTATCTAGGGCACTTGTTGCCTCATCAAGAATCATAATAGGTGGATTCTTAAGGATAGCACGAGCAATACTTACTCGTTGCCGCTGTCCCCCGGAGAGTTTACTACCTCTATCGCCAATGTTTGTGAAGTATCCGTTAGGTGTTGCCGAGATAAACTCATGAGCATTGGCAATTTTTGCAGCATCAATAACGGAGTTTTCATTTGCATTCTTAACGCCAAAAGAAATATTGTTATAAAAATTATCGTTAAAAAGAATCGGTTCTTGGTTTACGTTGCCCATTAGGTCTCTCAAACTTTCCAGATCGCAATCTTTTATGTTGATATTGTCAATTAGAATTTCGCCATCGGTTACGTCCCAAAAACGTGGAAGTAAATCAACAAAGGTGCTTTTTCCTGAGCCAGACTGACCAACAAGTGCAATAGTCATCCCTTTTTCTATAGTGAGATTAACATTCTTCAGCACATATTCATCATCGTACTTGAAACTTACATTGCGATACTCAATTTTTGAGTTGAAGTTTTCGAGTTTAACTGCACCCTGTTTTAGCTTAATAGGATTCTCTGCGCTTAGAATTGTATCAATGCGATCGGCCGATGCCATACCCTTAACAATATTAAAGTATGCATTTGAGAACGATTTGGCAGGATTAATAATCATGTAGAATATCCCTATGTAGGCGATTAAAGCTTCTGGGGTAATGTTTCCTTTACCTTCAAAAATCAATTTCCCTCCATACCATAATACTAGAATAACTACAATGGTTCCAAGAAATTCGCTTAAGGGTACAGCCAGGTCGCGTCGGCGCCACATCTTTTTCATCAATAAAGTGTAAAAGCTGTTGACACTTTCGAACCGATCCGTAACTTTCTTTTCAGCATTAAATGCTTTTATGACACGAAGCCCTCCAAGAGTTTCCTCTAGGATTGTTAAAAGAGCTCCCATTTTTTTCTGCCCTTTAAAGGAGGTTTTGCGGAGTGTTTTACCAATTCGACCAATAATAAATCCTGCAAAAGGTAGAACCATTAATACAAAGAGCGTGAGTTGAGGACTAATTATTAGTAGACCAACAAGATGTACAATAATAATAATTGGATCTTTAAAAAACATTTCAAGTGAACGAATAATTGAAACCTCAATTTCATTCACATCATTGGTCATTTTACTGATAATATCCCCCTTTTTTTCTTCGCTGTAATATCCTAATGGTAAATCAATGATTTTTCGGTATAGTTCATTCCTGATGTCGCGTAACACGCCTGATCTAATTGGGGCTAAATAGTACAATGCTAGATAGGTGAAAAAATTCTTTAGAAAAGAAGCGATAAGTACAATTCCAATTACAAAGAGCAATGCAGATGATTTATCGTATGTTTGAATTATATCGCTTAGTATATAGTTAAGGTATTGAGTCATTGCCTTAGTAGTTAACTCGAACTCTGGCTTAACGTCAACCAGAGGAACATTCCCAAACAGCAATTGTAAAAATGGGATAAGCATTGCAAGAGAAAACAAAGAGAATAAGGCACCAAAAATATTGCTAACAACATTAACGCCTACATGAGCTTTATATGGAAAGAGATATTTTAAAAGCTTTGTATACTTTTTCATTTTTAGTTTTTATTAATCTTACGGTCAAAATTAGTTAAAAAAAGTTTTATAACTATTATGTAAAGGGTGTTCACT
>WBUV01000506.1 GCA_008933525.1 Bacteroidales bacterium
ATTGAATGCTGCAGATTCGGATTCATTAAGACCTCGTATAGTTGACTTTCCTCGTCACATTCATTTGTACTCCAAAATAGGACCAGCCTATTCTCAACTGGAAATTGAAAACCCAAATATTGACGAAACTTTACTTTTTAAACCGAATCCTCAATCTATTGTAGGGCTTGGTTTTTCATACTCTTGGTTGGGTTTAGGTATGAGTTTTCTTTTGCCTGCCGATGATTTCAGCATTAAAAAATACGGCAGAACCCAAAAGTATGATTTTGAAGCGCATTATACAATGAGTAGACTTATGGTTGATCTGACGTTAAAGAGTTATAGGGGTTTCTATTTTTCAAATGCCGATGATTATATAAAGGATTGGGAGAAAGGCGATTTTTATCCTCAATTACCAAATCTTCAAACATTCTCTATTGCAACTTCCTTCGCATATATTTTTAGTCCAGAGAATTATTCGTCAAATGCTGCCTATTCCTATACAAAGGCTATGAGACGAAGTGGTGGCAGTTGGATGCTTGGTGGGTATTTTTCAATAAACGGTGTGGGTTCAGATTCTTCAATAGTCCCTTTAGTTGTTAAGGAGTACGTTGATCCGCAGTTAGATTTAAAAGCAATTGTATTTTCGAATTTTGGAGTTTCGTTTGGGTATTCACATCTATTTACCCTTTGGAAGAAATATTTCATCTCGTTTACTTTTCTTCCCGGTATTTCCTTTCAGCATGTTGTTCAACAGTCAACCGTTAATGATTCTATTAAAGAGTATGATATTATCTCCATGCGAAATATTTCACGATTCTCAATTGGTAAAAATGGAGATAGAGTTTATTGGGGTGTATCAACATATGTTGAGTCTACTTTTGTTAAAGAATCAAAAACCCAGTTAATACTAAACTCCGGACATACCGAAATTTTTCTAGGCTATAGGATAAATACTTCAAATTGGCGTTTTATGAAAGGAATTGATAGGGTTATGCATCCTCGTTTTTTAAGATTTATTACAGGAAGTCCACCTTTAAGGGAATAGTTTATTTCTCCATTGCTTTAACTTTCAGTTCTTTTGGCATTTTCTCTATTGCATAACGCAAAGCCGTGCGCGGCATAATCTGTTTCTTGGAAATAATATAATCGTAAACAGCTTTTTGGTTCGATTTACTGGCTGATTTAAGCATCCATCCGTATCCCTTTTGGACTAAATCGTCGTTATTCAATAAGAGAATGTTTGCAATATCAAAAATATCATTTAGGAATAGTCCTTTACGGGCCGGAATTATTAGAGAAACTGCGGCGGCTCGTTTCATCCAACGGTTATTTGATTTAGCCCACCGTTTTAGTTCAGCAATATAGTTTGGGTACATTTCTAAAAACTCGCCAACCGTATGGTTACACAATGTATCGCACGATGCCCAGTTGTTAATGTAAGTGTTGACCCATTTTTCAAAAACCTTAAAATCGTTAGGCTCGTATTTCTTGTGGATATAGTATGACCAGTTACAGGCAATAAATGATTCTTCTATGTAACCCGATTCCCAAAGCTCTTCGCAGAGTTTGAAAATATCCTTTTTTTGCAAACTCTCAATTTGCTTGAAGTACGTTTTGCCTATTTTAATTACATCTGCCGATTTTAAACCATACGATTTAATTTCTTCCTTGAAGAATCGTTGTCCCGATAAACGAATATCCTCACTTGAGTTGGCTATAAGTTGACTGCGAATAACATTAGTAATATTTTCCATGAAAATCTACTTAAAAACTTACTTGTTGTTTCTAAAAAGCATGTCGGCCGATTGCTTGAGTTTATTTTTTAGGTTTTCCGATACTAGTGGATGGCTATTCAACCAATCGCTAACTAATTTGGCAGCCTCAGGGCTGCTATGACCCCAAAGAGTGGCATCGAGCCACATTTTTGGGAAAAAGATATCGCCGGTTTGCTGAATCTCAGGAAGTAAATCGAGCGATGCTGTTAGGTAATGAATTGAATGCGCAGAGCGCAATGGGTGGTTAAAGTAACGCAACGCTTCGGTTACCCAAGGTTCAGGTCGGCGATTTTGTGCGTTGAATAGGCTGTGGAAAAAGTCGTCGCGGATGGCTTCGTCGTTGCTAACTGCACGCTTTACAAATCGGAATTTTGCAAGTCTATCGTTATTCGTAATTCTATTTAGTTGGACATTCAATAAACTATCAGCTTCATTAACTCCACGAACA
Source organism: Bacteroidales bacterium (assembly GCA_008933525.1). Lineage (GTDB taxonomy): Bacteria > Bacteroidota > Bacteroidia > Bacteroidales > Tenuifilaceae > SB25. Next base: position 2,206 of record WBUV01000506.1, read on the forward strand.
GCTATTTCCAAAGCAAGGTTGGTTAAATCCTGTTC
>WBUV01000042.1 GCA_008933525.1 Bacteroidales bacterium
CCAATTACCTGTTTGGTGTTTATTACCCATTTGACTTATGGCCAGGATGAAAAGAGTCAGTTTGATATGGCAATCCTTAAAGCCGAACAGCAGAGAGTTTCTAATCCTGATTCAGCAGTTCTTTTTGCTCAGAGGGCGCTAAACATTGCAATGCAAATTGATAATCCAATTTATGTGATAAGGGCTGAGCACATTCTCGGTTATTGTTACTATAGCCGGAACGATTTTGAGTTAGCTCTTGTCCATCTAAATAAATCGTATCTATTGGCAAAAGAGCATGATCAGGAAAGCTGGGTTGCTCAAAACTTGAATCGCATTGGAAATGTTTATCAGCTTAAGAGTGATTACTCGCATGCACTCCAATCATACCTCAGCGCACTGGAGATAAACCAAAGGCTAGAGGATAAAATTCAAATTGCTCGGACACAGGTAAATATTGGCACAATTTATAGTTTTACCGGTGGTTATTCAAAGGCAATTGAACATATGCTAGCAGCGCTTGAAACCTATGAAAAGGAGATGGATAGGGAGGGTATTGCATGGACCTCGTTAAGTATTGCTCGCTTGTTCAACAGAATAGAGATATACGATAAGGCATTGCAGTATAATGATCTTGCCTTGAATCAGTATAGGAGTCTTGGGAATCAGAATGGGATATTACTATCACTCACTGAACAAGCCAATATATATTACCATTCTGGTTTAAACAAGAAGGCCTTGGATATTGCAAAGGTGGTTTTGGAATCAAATATTCAAAATCAAAATATTCATGGTCAGGCAGCGAATTACTTATTGATTGGAATTATTAATTATGAGCTAGGAGAACTTTCGCTGGCAAACGATAATCTTTTAAAGGCATTAGACTTAAAGCAGACGATTAATGACAGCATTGATATTGCCAAGCTGAATAGATACCTTGGCGAGGTTCAAATTAAGAAAGGTAATTCTAAGGAAGGTTTTAATTATCTGAATTCAGCCTTGAGGGTTGCGCTTGAGCAACGCATGATGGACGATGTTCGAGATATCTACCAAAGTTTATCCCAAGCATACCGTTTAAAGGGCGATTATAAAAGTGCCTTGGAATACTATGGATTTCATTCATCAATAAAGGATAGCATTAATGCAGGAGAGATCTCCAAACTCGAAATGCAATTCGATTTTGACAAGAGGGAGCGTGAGCAGGAAATTCTTACAAAGCAGCGCGAAGCATTTCAGCAAGCTCGATTAGAGCGACAAAGAATGTACTCGCTTTTTATATCAATTGCACTACTTTTGACAATGGCACTAGCCTCTGTAATTTTTTATTTCTTGCGCGAGAAACAAAAGATTAACAAGTTACTGGTTGCACAAAATCAAGAAATATTGAGGCAGAAGGCTGAAATAGAGGATCAAAAACAGGAAATTGAGAGTCAGCGCGATTTAGCCGAACGACAACGCGATCAGATTGCCGATCAACAGAAGCAAATAACAGATAGTATAAAATACGCTAGCCGTATTCAAGCGGCGGTTCTTCCTCGTTCTCAGAACCTCAAAAACTATTTACGGGACTTTTTTGTGTATTACCAGCCAAAGAACATAGTAAGCGGTGATTTTTACTGGGTTACTCCACTCTCCGATGGTCGAATTGCTGTTGCGGTGGCCGATTGCACTGGACACGGCGTTCCTGGCGCTTTTATGAGCATGCTTGGAATAACATTGCTGAAAGAGTTAACAGCTATGCATATTAACGAAAGTGCTGGAGAAATTCTTTTCAAACTAAGGCAACTGGTAATGGCATCGCTAAACCAAACAGGTTCCGAAGGAGAATCGCACGATGGAATGGATATGGGATTAGTGCTGATAGATAAACAATCTAATGAAATTGAATACGCCGGGGCATATTTACCATTGCTTATAGCCCGAAAATCAGATTTAGAAGGATTTGGAGCGGATCAGCCGGTGGAGTCGTTCGATGGATATTCGATATACGAGTTTAAAGGGAATAAAATGCCAATTGGGTTCCACGTTATTGGTGAAAAACCTTTTGTTACCCATAAAATTAAATATCAACCAAGCGATGTTTTCTACCTTTTTTCCGATGGCTATACCGATCAGTTTGGAGGCCCCTCAAATTTAAAGTATATGCTCATCAATTTTAAAAAATTATTACTAGGTATTCAGCAATATTCTCTTGAAGAACAGCGCCGTATTATTGAGAAAAACTTTGAAGAATACAGGGGTATTCAAAAACAAGTCGATGATATTCTTGTTCTAGGTTTTAAGGTATAAGGGCTCAATCGGTTAGTTTAATCAGATTTAATGCTAATTTAACATCTAACCAAAATGTATTTCTCAACTTTGCTAATTAACTTTTAACTCATGAAACTTCTTGTACTCTCGGATTTACACATTGATACTGGAGATAAGTTTGGGACATTTGGCTGGAAATCGCAGAAATTCATAAAAACACTTGAAGCGATAATAAATCATTATAAAATTGATCAAGTAATATTGAATGGAGATGTTTATGAACTGTACAAATACACTTACTCCGATGTGGTTGATCGAAACAGTGATTTGATAAATTATTTTGAATCAAAAGAGTTTATTTTTATTCGTGGTAATCACGATTTATGGAACCCAAGGGCAAAAGATCATTACAATATCTCGAACTCACAAGGTAAAACAATACATATTGAACATGGCCATAACGCCGATTTTTTAAATGGGACATCAATAGGTCGATTCATCGGCAAGGTGGGTTTCTACATTTTAAGGTTCATAGTAAAGTTTCATTGGGCAGAACGTTTATACTTTAAAATTGTTGAGTACGACGATGAGGTGAACAGAGTTCCTCGAAAGTACAATTCTTACAAGTACCTTCTCTATGGGCTAAAACTCCTTCGCAAATACGACTTGGTTGTTTTAGGGCATACGCATAAACTTGAGGTTCATAAAATGTACTATATAAATCAGCGTAAACAGTACTTAAACTGTGGAACCTGTTCGCTGGGACGATTCCAGGCCGTACTAATTGACACAGAAACCCTAGCAAACGAAACAATAAAGATTGGACGCAAATCCGAGCTAATTATCGACGAACTGCCACCATTCCCGCTCAAAAAGTAAAGTACTTTTCTAGAAAAAATTTACTGCCTACCAGTATATCCGGAGTGGATTTTTCTTAAAATATCAAGTTTATTAACAAATGTGTTCCAATAAAAGTCATTTAATTAAATTTGCTCCCTCGATAAAGTTAACCCATTAAAACTAAATATATGAATAGGTTATTGCTAATGTTGGCGCTGGTGCTTGTTGTTTTCACAAGCTGCAAGAAGTCGACCCATCAAGAAATTAATCAGGATCACCTTATTTATGCTACACTTTGGTTCCAAAGCTCTCCAGAGAATCAAGCACTTTACCACCAAGGATTCAACATTGCTAAAATGCAATTAGCCCAGTTTGCTGCAGTTAAATCGGAAAAACCCAAGGCAGTTGTTGTTGATATTGACGAAACGATGCTTGATAATAGCCCTTTTCAAGCCCAAGAAATTATCGATAACAAAGAATTTTCGTCCGAGTTTTGGAATGAATGGTCGCAACTCGGAAATGCCAAGGCGTTACCCGGTGCTAAGGAGTTTAGCAATTTCTGCGATTCAATAGGTGTTACTTTGTTCTATATCTCAAATAGAAAAACCACTGAGCTAGATGCCACAATTAAGAATCTTGATTCGCTTGGCTTTTCGTTTGCAAAACCAGAGTATTTTCTTTTGAAAGAAAATGAAAGTAGCAAAAAGACAAGACGCGAGAAAGTTTCGGCGGAGTTTGATATTGTTATGCTTATTGGCGATAACTTAAACGATTTTTCGGAGGTTTTTGAAAGCCGTGGCGACGACTGGGGTGCTTCGTTAGTGGAACAGTACAAAAACGAGTTTGGAAAAAGGTATATCGTTTTACCGAACCCTATGTATGGTGATTGGGAAAAGAATCTTTATAAAACAAAGGATTTAACTCTCGAGCAGAAATATGAATTAAGGAAACAGGCCGTTAAGGGATTTAAATAACTAGATTATTAGCATTTAGAGAGCGACCCAGAGGGTCGCTTTTTTTGTAGAACATTTTTCGGCGTTTACTGTTTATGTTATAAAACTAAACAGCTAAAACATGAAAAGAATAATTTTATCACTAATGCTTATAGCAACTCTTGGCAATTTGTTTGCGCAGAGTATTGTACTAAATACAAAGGTTTCAGAAATGTCGTTTTACTCTTTACCATATGCATACGAAGCGTTGGAGCCTACTATCGATAAGCTAACCGTTGAAATCCATTACTCTAAGCACCACAAGGCTTACTTTGATAATTTTTTGAAAGCATCAACAGGAACTGATATTACCTCAAAGTCCCTATTAGAAGTTTTTGCAAATATGACTAAGTATTCCGATGCAATTAGAAATAATGCGGGAGGTTACTATAACCATGTTATTTACTGGGAGATATTGAAGCCAGGAAACAAGTCAAATATAAGTGTGGAACTAAAAAATGCGATTGAAAAAGATTTTGGCTCAATGGATGAGTTGAAAAAGCAAATTACTGATGCCGCAATGAAGCGTTTTGGTAGTGGATGGGCTTGGCTAAGTATAAATGCTGATGGAAAACTTTTTATTAGTTCTACTCCAAATCAGGATAATCCCTTAATGGATTTATCTTCACAAAAGGGTTTTCCAATTCTTGGAGTTGATGTTTGGGAGCATGCTTATTACTTAAAATACCAAAATCGTAGGGCAGAATATGTTAATATTTTTTGGGATGCTATAAATTGGGCTGTAGTTTCTGAGTACTATTCAAAATCGAGGACGAATTAAAGGAGCAAAAGGTATCTTTAACTAAACCGACACCTTACTTAAATGTTTTTTGTAATATCAAAATTTAGATCAAATGTCATCTGATAAAAATGCAATGAGTGAATTCAATACAAGTTGGGTTAAGGTTGTAATGAGGTATAATTTCCCTGATAATTTTAAAAGTTGGTGGCAGGTTGTTAACTCGGTAGTTCCCTATATTGCCATCTGGGTTTTAATGGTTTACAGTTTAGAGTATTCGTACTGGTTAACTTTGTTGCTTTCTGTTTTTGCTGCAGGATTTTTAGTGCGAATATTTATTGTTTTTCACGATTGCGGTCACGGATCATTTTTCAAGTCTGAGAGGTTAAACAGACTGGTTGGAATTCCGCTGGGTTTACTATCATTTACACCCTACCACCGCTGGCATCGCGATCATAAAGAACATCATGCAACTGTTGGCAATCTCGACAAACGGGGTGTAGGCGATGTTAAAACCCTAACCGTTGAGGAATATCAGAGTTTATCAAAATGGAAGAAATTTGGGTATCGATTTTACCGAAATCCGATATTTTTAATTGGAGTAGCACCTCTACTCCTATTTCTAATTCAGTATCGTTTGCCAAAATCATATATGAACCGCAAAGAGCTGGTTTACCTTCATCTATCTAATTTAGCGCTAGTATTAGGGATTTTACTTGTGATTTGGGCAATAGGGTGGAAGGCTTATCTACTTATTCAATTACCGGTAATTTACTTGGCATCCGTACATGGGGTTTGGCTATTCTATGTTCAGCATCAGTACGAATCGGTTAAATGGGAGCGTTCAGATAAATGGGATTATAAAACAATTGCCATTCAGGGTAGTTCATATTTCAAACTACCATTTATACTCAAGTGGTTTACGGGTAACATTGGATTTCACCATATACACCATTTGAGCCCGACCATTCCAAACTATAAATTGTCCAAATGTCATAAAGAAAATCCAATGTTTCAGGATATTAAACCCATAACTTTTTTCTCCAGCCTTAAATCGTTAAGGTTAAGACTGTGGGACGAAAAGAAACAAAGGTTGGTTGGATTTAATGAAATATAGCTGATATAAAAAAACCGAGTCAAAATTTTTTGACTCGGCCATTATATCTTGAAATACTATTTGGCAAATTTACTTCCATCGTACGCCCACTTTATGTAACAGGCACCCCAGGTAAATCCGGCTCCAAAAGTTGCAATTATAACATTGTCGCCTTTCTTTAATTTGGATTCCCATTCCCAAAGGCAAAGTGGAATTGTTGCGCTGGTGGTGTTTCCAAATCTTTCGATATTGATCATTACCTTATCTTTTCCAATTCCCATTCTGTTTGCAGTTGCCTCAATAATACGCATATTTGCCTGATGAGGAACTAGCCAAGCCAGTTGCTCGGGGCTAATATTGTTACGTTTCATCATTTCAACAGAAACATCGGCCATGTTGGAAACAGCAGCCTTAAATACAGGTTGTCCCTCCTGGTAAATATAATGCTGACGCTTAGTTACTGTTTCAATTGATGCTGGATAGCAAGAACCTCCTGCAACTTGGTGTAAGTGTTTACGTCCCGAACCATCAACCTGCATTTTGGCGTCTATTACACCAAAACCATCCTCGCAGGGTTCGAGAAGTACTGCACCGGCACCATCGCCAAAAATTGGACAGGTAGCACGGTCGGTATAGTCGGTTATCGACGACATTTTATCGGCACCAACAACCACCACTTTTTTGTGCGATCCTGATTCAACAAATTTAGATGCAGTTACCAAAGCGTAAAGGAAACTAGAGCAACCAGCATTCATATCGTACCCAAAAGCATTTTTAATTCCGCATTTATCGCTAATTATATTAGCCGTTGCCGGGAACTGCATATCGGGTGTAACAACACCGCAAATCAGCATATCTACCTCTTCGGGTTTTGTATTGGTCTTACGAAGTAGTTCATTCACAGCGTGAATAGCAATATCCGAAGTTCCCAATCCTTCACCTTTAAGGATATGACGCTCTTTGATACCAATACGGGTCATAATCCACTCATCGGTGGTATCAACCATGCGGCTGAGTTCCTCGTTGGTGAGAATGTACTCGGGTACATATCCACCAACCCCTGTGATTGCAGCAGTAATTTTTCCCATTAGCTGAATGCTTGTTTAATTTTCTCGCAAAGTTGCGATGATATAACCTCGCGAGTTTGAATAATCATGTTCATTATTGCTTTGGGGCTCGATGCACCATGAGCTATTATTACAGGCTTATTAACGCCAAGAACGGGTGTTCCACCGTAGTTCTCGGAGTTAAACCTCTCGTTGAATCTATTATCGGGGTTAACCTTCGTGAGTATATGGTAGAATGCCTCGGCTTGTTTAAGAACAACATTGCCTACAAATCCATCGCAAACTACTACGTCGGCTTTCTTATCGTTAAATAGGTGGTGGCCCTCAACGTTTCCAACAAAGTTGAAATCTGCAGAATCCTTCATCATCTCAAAGGCACTTTTTGTAACCAGGTTGCCTTTTTCTTCCTCCTCGCCAATGCTTAATAACGATATCCTTGGATTTTCAATGCCAAAAACTTGCTTAGCATAGATTGAACCAAGAATTCCGTATTGGTATAATACATCGGGACGACAATCGGGGTTAAGCCCAACGTCGAGCAGAAGATTAACTTTTTTCTCGGAAACGGGAATGAAACCAGCAATTGCAGGACGAATAACGCCAGGAATTTGCTTAACAACCATCATTGCGCCAACCATCATAGCACCTGTGCTGCCAGCACTGGCAAAACCATCAATTTTGCCGGCGGCAAGCGCCATAAAGCCTTTAACGATACTTGAGTCGGTTTTTTTAGCGAATGATTTTGATGGGTTGTCACCCATTTCAATTACCTCGGAGGTATGGATGATATCAAAATTTTCAGGACTTACACCTTCTTTTTGCAGTAGATTTACAATGATGTCCTGATTGCCAAAGAGAACTATTCTCTCATCGGCACTAAGATGCTTTAGGGCTAAAACGGCACCCGATACTACAGCATCGGGTGCAAAGTCTCCTCCCATAACATCAACACCAATCCTCATCACTAGTGTGCTAATTAGGGTTGATATAATTAGGCGTTAACAGCCTTTTCAATTGCTTGTTTTCCACGGTAAAAACCACACTCTGGGCATACCCTGTGATACTCAACAGCTGAACCACAGTTTGAGCAGTTTGAAAGAGTAGGAGTACTAGCCTTGTAGTGAGTTCTACGCTTATTTCTTCTCTGCTTGGAAATCTTTGATTTTGGATGTGCCATTTTTCAACTTATTAATTAGTAAAACTTAGTTATTCTTCAATTTCTTTAATGCTGCCCAACGTGGGTCTATTTCATCTTCAGTGCTATAGTTTTCACCAGCAACATTCATTTTTGCTAGCATCTCTTTGTCGCAATCTCCAGCATTGGTCCCGTTTAGCCCATGGTAACGTTTAATAGGCAAACTTAAACAAACACTTTCATATAGGTATTGGGCCAAATTTACCTCGTGGTCTTCCTCCGTAAGGAAAATTATCTCATCGTTCGACTCCTCTACCTGAGTGCCAATTTTTGCAAAAAGAACGCCCTTAAAAGTAGTTGGTAAAATGAAAGCTTCTAAACACCTATCACAAACAACTTGAACAGAGCCTTTTATGCTAACGCTGAACTCGAGCAAATGGTTTTGCTTGTTGAGTAGAACATTTGCTTTAAGCTGTCCTCTAGAAATTTCACCCTCCTCAAATTCTTGAAAAAAAGCATCGTTCAAATCAAATTCAAACGAGTGTTTTCCAAGTTTAAGTCCCTTGAAATTAATTGAATATGTGTTTAATGCGCTTCCCACAACTCTTAAAAAAACAACGTGCAAAGTTATAAAAAATACATACAATCAAAAAAATGATCTAAAAATATCTATAATTGAAACTAACCGCAAGATGTTAAATTCTATAAGACAAGAAGTTATGTTTCAAAATATTTCGAATAAGTTTTAACTCTTTAAAAAATATGATATTAAACTTTAGCCCTACGTTTACGCTCATTCTCATCGAGGAAGATTTTTCTTAATCGCATCGACTTAGGCGTAATCTCCACATATTCATCTTCTTGTATATACTCTAATGCTTCCTCCAAGCTAAACTTAATTGGTGGAGCAAGGAATGCTTTGTCGTCGGATCCTGAAGCGCGCATGTTTGTAAGCTTCTTCGATTTGGTAACGTTTACCACCATATCGCCAGCACGGGAGTTTTCTCCAATTACCTGTCCGGTATAAACCTCTTCATGTTCATCGATAAAGAAACGTCCACGATCTTGAAGTTTGTTGATTGCATATGCGTAGGACATTCCACTTTCCATGGCAATTAGCGATCCGTTAATGCGAGTTTCAATTTCGCCACGGTATGGTTCAAAACCCTTAACTCTGTGTGCGATTACGGCTTCTCCTGCAGTTGCAGTAAGTAATATGTTTCTTAAACCAATAATGCCACGCGATGGAATCTCGAACTCAAGGTGAATTCTATCGTTACGGCGCTCCATAGTAAGTAATGTTCCCCTACGGCGAGTAACTTGTTCAATTGCTTTTCCGGAAACCTCCTCAGGTAAATCAATTGTCATATATTCAATAGGTTCGCATTTTTCTCCACCAACCATTTTGATAATAACTTTTGGTTGACCAACCTGCAATTCGTAACCTTCGCGACGCATGGTCTCTATAAGCACTGATAAGTGAAGTACCCCTCTGCCATAAACCATGAATGAATCGGCCGAATCCGTTTCCTCAACCTTTAGGGCCAAGTTTTTCTCCAACTCTCTATCCAATCTTTCTTTTAAGTGACGAGAAGTTACGAATTTTCCATCTTTACCAAAGAAAGGGGAGTTGTTGATTGTAAATAGCATGCTCATGGTCGGCTCGTCAACTGCTATAGTTGGAAGAGCCTCTGGGTTTTCGATATCGGCAATTGTATCGCCAATTTCAAAACTTTCTATACCAACTAAAGCACAAATATCGCCCGATACTACTTTATCTACTTTGCGTTTTCCTAAACCTTCGAAAACAAGAAGTTCTTTAATTTTGGTTCTAATTACCTGACCATCGTTTTTAGCAAGGGAAACGGCCATTCCTGTGGTTAGTTCGCCTCTGTGCAATTTTCCAATGGCAATGCGGCCAACATAGCTGGAGTAATCAAGTGATGTTATTAAAAGCTGAGGAGTTCCTTTAAGTTGCTTTGCAGCTGGAACATACTCCACGATTTTGTCGAGTAGGGCTGTAATGTCTGTAGCTGGTTTTTGCCAATCGGACGACATCCAACCTTGTTTAGCGCTACCATATATTGTTGGAAAGTTTAACTGATCTTCGGAAGCATCGAGGTTGAACATCAGATCAAAAACTTGTTCCTGAACCACCTCTGGTCGGCAATTTGGCTTGTCAACCTTATTGATTACAACAATTGGCTTTAAGCCAAGAGAAAGGGCTTTTTGAAGTACGAATCGAGTTTGGGGCATCGTTCCTTCAAAGGCATCGACAAGGAGTAAAACGCCATCGGCCATATTTAGGACACGCTCAACTTCTCCGCCAAAATCGGAGTGACCAGGTGTGTCTATAATATTGATTTTAACCCCTTTGTATTCAACAGAAACATTCTTTGCAAGAATGGTAATTCCGCGTTCACGTTCCAGATCATTACTGTCAAGGATTAACTCGCCGGGCTTTTCGTGCTCCTTGAAAAGTTTTCCCTGAATAATCATTTTGTCCACCAAGGTGGTCTTCCCATGGTCCACGTGCGCAATAATCGCAATATTTCTTATCCCCTGCATTGAGTAATTTTTTGAGGGCGCAAAGGTACAGCTAATTATTCATTTTTAAGTAATAGTTAACAGCTTTTAAGAAAACTTTTTGAGGAAAAGATTTTGAGAATAAATGAATTAGAATATTTAAGGCAAAAACAACCCCTATTAAACATAACAGGGGTTGTTTTGAAACCTTTTCGGTATTAGGGATTTAAAAATAGCTACTGCCATCGAAGCAATGGGTACAAAGGTTTTCCTTTGGAACACCAATGGCTTCAACCAAATCGTTCAGTTTTTGAAATTTCAAAGTTGTAAGGTTCAGGTTTTTACGGATTTGCTCTACCATGGCGGCATAGTTTCCATTACTGGTATCAGAGTAGTTGGCCATATTATGGTGCTCAATCCCGGTAAGTTGGAAAACTGCTTTGTGGGTCGCCAAATCTAGGTTAGAGCGGGAACGGCTAAAGTTTAGAAACTCGCATGGATGTGTAAGCGGTGGACAGGCAATTCTCATGTGTACCTCTTTAATACCCGCAGAGTAAAGGTCAACAACATTATCCTTTAGCTGTGTACCTCGAACTATTGAGTCGTCGAGGAATATTCCTCGTTTATTTTTGATTAGCGCAGTATTTGGAATCAACTTCATTTTAGCAACCAAATCGCGCATTTGCTGATTTTGTGGCATAAAGCTGCGGGGCCATGTTGGTGTGTACTTGGCGTATGGACGCATATGGGGTATTCCCCTCTGATTACTATAGCCAATGGCGTGGCCAACACCTGAATCGGGAATTCCAGCAACAAAATCAGCCTCAACATCATCCTTTTTTGCAATCGCGGCACCACAGCGATACCTCGATTCATCCACATTTATCTCTTCGTAGAACGAAGGCGGGTAGCCGTAATAAACCCACAGGAATGAGCATACCTGCATTTTGCTGGATGGTTTTCTTAGTTGATGGTGACCATCGGCATTTACCATTACAATTTCGCCAGGGCCAAGGTACTTGTCAATTTCATAATCAAGATTTGAGAACGAACAGGTTTCAAAAGCAACCGCATATGCACCATCCTTTTTCCCGATAATTATTGGAGTACGTCCGAGTTTATCGCGTGCGGCAATAACTCCTTGATCTGTTAAAACAATTAACGAGCAAGATCCTTTTATTCTGTTGAATACGTTAACAATACCTTCCTCAAAAGTTTCTCCCTCCGATATCAACATGCCAACCAATTCGGTCGGATTTACGCCACCCTGGCTAGTTTCGGAAAAGGTGCGACGTTGTTTTATAAAGTACTCCTCTAACTCTGACAGGTTACTAATTTTTGCAACTGTTGCAACCGCAAAACGGCCAAGATGCGATGTTAGCACAATTGGTTGTGCCTCGTTATCGCTTATAATTCCAATACCGCTGTTTGCGGAGAATCCATCAATATCGGATTGGAATTTGTTTCGGAAATATCCATCCTCTAAGCTGTGGATGGCTCTTTGGAATCCTTTTTCCTTAGAGTAAAAGGCAACACCCGCTCTTTTAGTTCCAAGATGCGAGTGATAATCGGTACCATAGAATACATCCAGAACACAGTCTGTTTTTGATACACATCCAAAAAAGCCGCTCATAATTGTTGTTTTAAAAGTTGAGCAAAGGAAATCATATTATTTGAGTAATGCCGATTTATTTTTTAGGAAGTATTAACTAGAAATTAACAATACGGGTGGCTTGTTTTCTGTTTTGTGTTGGATTGATGTGTTGTGTTGGAATAATATTCCAAAAAGAAAGGGATTATAAAAGGCGATGATTTTGATTGATCACCGCCTTTAGATTTGAAAAAATGAGACTCGAAATGTCCCTCTACTCCTGATTATTTGTGTATTTAACAATAATCTGATTTCGAAGATTAAGGAACATTTCTGTTACCCTATCCATTTTATTGTTAGAGTATTTAGTGAGATATTCCTGTGCCAGCTTGGGATCCTTTTTGTAAAGGCCCATTGCTTCATCCTCTACAGCCTTTTGGTTGTTGAACATTTCGGCTTCGAACGGATCGCGAACAGCGCGAATGTCATTCGCAATATCTTGGAAACGAAGGTTTGCCATATTATCGACAAAGTCAATTGCCCAGCGAGCCGATTTTTCATCGTACTTGTTTGGATCGTAAGTGTTGTATGTTTCCGCTACGGATAGGTTCCCCGAGTATATTGGTACATATGGGCTAAAGTATGGATTGTCGAGATAAACCCAGTAAACTCCGCCAATCTCCTTTGGTAGCCAACCACGAAGTTGCATCACCATTCCGTAATGTCCACGATGGCGGGCAACCGGACGACGATAGGTTTGTTTAATCAGCTTACGCATTTCGCTGTTTGGGAAAGGTGTTGCAAGTGGACTTTTAACGTAGTTACCTTTTCCGTCGGGTACAAGCCATTCGGGGTAAGAGGTCATATCGTAGATAG